>NZ_JBEXZD010000160.1:0-13861 GCF_040628575.1 Streptomyces sp. NPDC006393 | reverse complement strand
AACCCGGAAGCTAAGCCTCACAGCGCCGATGGTACTGCAGGGGGGACCCTGTGGGAGAGTAGGACACCGCCGAACAATTCTTCAGAAAAGGCCCATGCCGAAAAGGCGTGGGCCTTTTCTGCGTTTATGCTCGAGTGTATGCGCTACGACCTCGTCATCTTCGACAACGACGGCGTCCTCGTCGACAGCGAGCCGATCTCCAACAGGCTGCTCGCCTCCTACCTCACCGAACTGGGGCACCCCACCTCCTACGAGGACTCCATCCGCGACTACATGGGGTCGGCCATGCACCGGGTGCACGACCTGGTCCTGGAGCGGACGGGCAGGCGGCTGCCGGACGAGTTCGACGACGTCTTCCACGCCCGGGTCTTCGCCGCGTTCGAGCGGGAGTTGAAGCCCGTCGCCGGTGTCACCGGGGTGCTGGACAAACTGGCCGCCAACGAGGTGCCGTACTGCGTGGCGTCGTCGGGCAGTCATGAGCGGATCCGGGTGGGACACCGGACGACCGGCCTGGACCGGTGGTTCGCGGAAGAGCGCATCTTCAGCTCGCAGGACGTCGGGCGAGGGAAGCCGGCACCCGACCTCTTTCTGTACGCGGCCGGGCGGATGGGCGTAGCGCCCGAGCGGTGCCTGGTCGTCGAGGACTCCCCGCTCGGCGTGCAGGCGGCCGTGGCGGCCGGGATGGACGTGTTCGGGTTCACCGGTATGACGCCGGCGACCAGGCTCGCCGCGGCGACACAACTCTTCTCCAGCATGGGCGAGTTGGCTGACCTGCTGATATGACCGAGGCCATCGGGCCGGGGCTGACATTTGTCATGCCGACCTCCGGACGATCGTTTCTACTGGAGGACCCCTCTCGGCCGCGAAGCTGAGGGCATGACGACGAACACGAAGCGCGCGAAGCTCGCCCCCCTGCTGGTGGACGTGGCGGTGCCGGTCGGTGGGTACTACCTGCTCAAGGACGCGTTCGGGATGAGCACGCTCGCGGCCCTGGGGTGGAGCAGTGTGGTGCCCGCCCTGCGGACCGTGTGGAGCGTGGCCAGGGAGCGCAGGGTGAACGCGCTCGCCGCGCTCATCCTCTTCGTCAACGTGGTCGGGTTGCTGCTCAGCCTGGTGGCCGGTGACCCGCGGCTGATGCTCGCCAAGGACAGCGGGGTGAGCAGCGCGATCGGCATCGGGATCCTGGTGTCGGTGGCACTGGGCAGGCCGATGATGACCGAGGGCATGAAGCCCTGGCTGGTGAAGGGGGACGCGGAGCGCGAGGCCGCGTGGGCGCGGCTGGTGGCCGGCTCGGCGGAGTTCCGGCGCGCGGAGAAGGTCTTCTCGGTGGTGTGGGGCGTGGTGCTGCTCGGCGAGTGCGTGGTGCGCGTCGTGGGGGCCTACACGCTGCCCGTGGACACCATGGTGTGGCTCGGGAATGTGATCATGGCTGGTGCGATGACGGTAGGGTTCCTCGCGGGCGGGGCTCTCGCCGCCGGGCCGATGGCGCGGATGCTCCTCGCCGAGACCGGCCGCGCCTGCCGCACCGCCACCGCCCCGACCACCCCCACAGCCACCGACCACACGACGGTGACCCCGTCCTCGGCTTCCGCCCTCGCGGTGTCCGGTGCCGCCGCCGAATGACCCGGTGAAGTTGAGCGGAATTCATCTTTGACCGGATCTACCCACCGGTAGCCCGGGGCCCTACGCTCGCCGCCATGACAGAAGTGCTGCGGCGCGGTAGGGCCTCGTTGGCGTTCAGCTTCTTCGCCCAGGGCGTCGCCTTCGCCCTTCTCGTGACGCGGATCCCCGCCGTCCAGGACCGGTACGGCGTCTCCGACGCCCTGCTGCCGGTCTTCCTGGCGGCCGTGCCGATCCTGGCCGGGGTCGGCAGTGTGACCACCGAGCGGCTGGTGCGGCGGGTGCGGCCGAGCCGGTTGCTGCGCTGGTCCCAGCCGGTGGTCCTGCTGGCCCTGCTCGGCGTGGGGGCAGGGGACCGCCTTGTCGGGATGGCCGCCGCCCTCGCGGCGTTCGGGCTGGCCGTGGGCGTGCTGGACGCCTCCATGAACATGCTAGGGGTGAGCCTTCAGCGGTCCTACGGGCGCAGCATCATGCTCAGCTTCCATGCCGTGTACAGCCTGGGCGGGATCCTGGGGGCCTCGCTGGCCTGGGTGGGGGCGCACTGGCATCTGGCGCTGTGGGTGTCGTATCTGCCCGTGGTGGCGGTGCTGCTGCCGGCGACGCTGGTGGGGAGCCGCTGGTATGTGGACGGGGAACCGGCTTCCCCGGAGGGGCAGGGCGCCGAGGGCGGGGGCGTCGTCTTCAAGCTGCTGCTGCCGCTGTGCCTGGTGATGACCTTCGCCTACATCGGGGACTCGACCGTCTCCAACTGGAGCGCGAAGTATCTGAAGGACGTGCTGGGCAGTTCGGAGCAGCTGGCGACCGTGCCGTACAACGTGTACATGGTGACCACGCTGCTGGGGCGGGCCATCGGGGACTTCGGGGTGCGGCGGCTGGGGGCCGTGACGGTCGTACGGCTCGGGACGCTGGTGGCGGCCGGCGGGTTCGCGGTGGTGGCCTCGGCGCCCGGGGCGTGGGTCGGGATGCTCGGGTTCACGTTGCTGGGTCTGGGCCTGTGCGTGCTGGTGCCGCAGACGTTCGCGGCGGCGGGACGGCACGCTTTTGAACATCACGGTCCGGGTGCCTCGGACGCGGCCGTGGCGCGGCTCAACATCTTCAACTACGTCGGCTTCCTGGTCGGCTCGCCGCTGGTGGGCGCGTTGGGCGACGCGTGGAGCTATCGCGGGGCGATGCTGGTGCCGATGGTGTTGGTGCTGGTGACGTTGGTGTACGCCAGGTCGTTCGAGGCTCAACCGGACCGATACGGTGGCGGGCATGAGCGGCCGCGCACAGCTGATGTGGGACGAGGCAGTAACGGGGTATGACTTCGGGCGGGACCATCCGATGGATCCGGTCCGCCTGGCCCTGACCCGGAAACTGGTCGACGCCCTCGGGCTGGACCGGGAGGCGCGGGTGGTGGCGGCCAAGCCGGCCGGGGAGTCGACGCTGCGGCTGGTCCACCGGGAGGACTACATCGAGGCGGTGAAGGCCGCGTCGGCGGATCCGGCGTCGGCGGACGGCTCGTACGGGCTCGGGACGCTGGACGATCCGGCCTTCGCCGGGATGCACGAGGTGTCCGCGCTGATCGCCGGGCAGTCGGTGGGGGCGGCGGAGGCGGTCTGGCACGGGGACGCGTCCCACGCGGTGAACTTCGCGGGCGGGCTGCACCACGCGATGCCGGGCTCGGCCTCGGGGTTCTGCGTCTACAACGACGCGGCGCTGGCGATCGCGCGCCTGCTCGAACTGGGGGCCGAGCGGGTCGCGTACGTCGATGTCGACGTGCACCACGGGGACGGGGTGCAGGCGGCGTTCTGGGAGGACCCCCGGGTGCTGACGATCTCGCTGCACGAGCATCCCCGGACGCTGTTCCCGCAGACGGGCTGGCCGGAGGAGACGGGTGCCGGGCGGGCGGAGGGGTCGGCCGTGAACGTCGCGCTGCCGGCGGGGACGGGGGACCGGGGCTGGCTGCGGGCGTTCCACGCGGTGGTGCCGGAGCTGCTCGCCGACTTCCGGCCTCAGGTGCTGGTGACGCAGCACGGCGCCGACACGCACTTCGAGGACCCGCTGGCGCACCTGGCGGTGTCTCTGGACGCGCAGCGGGCGGTGCAGCTGGCCTGCCACGACCTGGCGCACGAGTACGCGGGCGGGCGGTGGGTCGCGTTGGGCGGGGGCGGGTACGCGGTGGTGGAGGTCGTGCCGCGCTCGTGGACGCATCTGGTGGGGATCGCGGCGGGGCGGCCGGTGGAGCCGGAGACGGTGATCCCGGAGAGCTGGCGGCAGGAAGTGTACGCGCGGACCCGGCAGTTGGGGCCGATGCGGATGACGGACGGGCGGTGGCCGGTGTCCTGGGCGGACTGGGAGGCGGGGTACGACCCGGCGGACCGGCTGGACCAGGCGATCCTGGCGACCCGGCGTGCGGTGTTCCCGCTGCGCGGGATGCTGGCGTAGGCGGTCGGGTCCCTGCCGTCATCTCTGTGTTAGGCCGACCGTGGGGTGTTCCGTGGTTCCCGGGACGCCCCCGCTCTCCGTCCGCCACCATCGCACTCGTGTTGAACACCGCCGCACTGCGTGCCCATCTGGTGGGTGCCGGACTGGCCGGGGTCGTGGCCACCACCCGGGAGGCCAGTCTGCGCAGCTATCGGTTGTTCGCGGCCCGGGATCCCCGGACACTGATCGGAATCGATCCCGAACGGGCATGGGAGCAACGGGATCTGATCGAGTTGATGGCGCGAAGGTGCGGGGTCTCGGCCGATCCTCGGCACACCGTCGGCCGTGACGTGATCGACCCGGAGCTGACGCTCGCCGCTCTGGGGGCGTTCGCGGACCGGCTCGGCGCGGTCGCCCGGCGCGGCGCGTGTGTGCTCCTGGGCACCGGGCACCCGCACCGCCTGCTCGGTTTCTACGCCGCGCTCGCGGACGCGTTGTCGGCGGCGGGATGTACCGTCCTCACCCCGGCGCAGGGTCGCTGTATCGACATAACGACCCGGTTCGGTCTACGTACGTACCGCCTCGCATACGTACGAGGCGTCGGGCTGGTGCGGCCGGCCGGGAGCGAACACCCCGGTTGTGAGCCGGGCGCACACTCGCACTCGCCGCTCCCGGTTCGGCTGGCGCTGGAGGCGGCCGCGGATGCCGGAGGCCCGCTGCCCGAGCTGGTGATCGGTGACCACGGCTGGGTCTGCGGAGCAGGTCAGCTGGGGTTCGAGGCCATGGGGCTGGCCGATACGGACGACCCCGCGTTGTTCGTGGGGCAGGCGGAGGGGCGCGTGTCCGTCGTCGTTCCGCTTGACGACGCGGTGCGGGCCGCCTACTACCGCCCGCTCACCCGCTACGTGCTCAATCGAGCGTGTCTGTCACAGTAGGCCGCCGATGGGTGCACCTCTTCCCCACTTGCATCACCCGCCCCTAGTCTGGGGAGTGAGCACGCAGCGACGAAGAGTCACCGGAAGGGGAAGCCGGTGGCCGTCGAGTGCGGAAGGTGCAGGTGTGTCATGGCTGCAGCTGGCGAGAGGCCTCTGAACGAGGTTCAGTTCCTTACCGTGGCGGAGGTCGCCTCGGTGATGCGAGTGTCGAAGATGACCGTGTACCGGCTGGTGCACAGCGGTCATCTGCCCGCGATCCGGGTCGGGCGGTCCTTCCGCGTCCCGGAGCAGGCGGTTCACGAGTACCTCCGTGAGAGCTATGTGGGGGTGGAAACCGCCTGACGACCAGACGAGCTGGTGAGGGACCCGTACAGGCGGTACAGGGCACTTTCGGGTCCCTCCGGACACCTCGATTAACAAGAGCGGCGCTCCTACGGGTAGGCTGACCCCTCGTAGGTCGTGTGGGCCCATGGCGCCCAAACACCGAGTGATGAGAAGTGAGCGAGGGTAGTCGTGGGCTCTGTTATCAAGAAGCGGCGCAAGCGGATGGCCAAGAAGAAGCACCGCAAGCTGCTGAAGCGCACGCGCGTCCAGCGTCGCAACAAGAAGTAGTGACGTCCGTCGCGCCGTGATCCACTGCGGATCTGGTGCGCGGCACCGCGAAAGCGTGACGGCGGCCCCCCACCTCACCTGGTGGGGGGCCGCGCGCGTTCCTCACCTGGTGGGGGCATTTTCGTCACTTCGTGCAGCCGGCGGTCATCACAGCGCAACACCGACCCGATAGGTTGGCGTCCACGGGGAACGCGGTGTGCGACGCGAAGGAAGGCGCTGATCGTGGGACAGGTCGTGCTGGTGACCGGAGTGGCCCGCCGGCTCGCGGGGCGGTTCGTACGGCGGATCCAGCGTGATGCGCAGGTGGACCGGGTCGTCGCCGTGGACGCGGTCCCGCCCGAGCATCATCTGGGCGGTGCGGACTTCATCCAGGCGGACATCCGGCAGCCCACCATCGCGCGGGTCCTCGCCGAGACCGGCGCCGACACGGTCGTCCACATGGACGTCACCGGCACCGCGCTGGGCGGCGGCAGCCGGGCGACGGTCAAGGAGACCAACGTCATCGGCACCATGCAGCTGCTCGGCGCCTGCCAGAAGTCGCCGAGCGTCAAGCGGCTGGTGGTGAAGTCCAGCACCAACGTCTACGGCTCCGCCTCCCGCGACCCCGCGGTGTTCACCGAGACCACCCCGGCCAAGTCCCTGCCCAGCGGCGGCTTCGCCAAGGACACGGTCGAGGTCGAGGGATACGTGCGCGGCTTCGCGCGGCGGCGGCCGGACGTGGCCGTGTGCGTGCTCAGGTTCGCCAACATCCTCGGGCCGACCGTGGACACCCCGCTGGCCTCCTACTTCGCGCTGCCGGTCCTGCCGACGGTGTTCGGCTACGACCCGCGGCTCCAGTTCGTGCACGAGGACGATGTGATCGAGGTCCTGCGGATCGCCTCGCACGAGGCGCGGCGCGGCACGCTGAACAGCGGCACCTTCAACATCGCCGGTGACGGCGTCCTGCTGCTCTCGCAGTGCTCGCGGCGGCTGGGCCGCCCCACGGTGCCGTTGCTGCTGCCCGCCGTCACGTGGGCGGGCTCGTTGGTGCGTACGCTGGGTATGACGGACTTCTCACCGGAGCAGATCCGGCTGCTCACCCACGGCCGGGTCGTGGCCACCGATCAGATGCGCGAGACGCTGGGCTTCACACCCAAGTACACGACCGCGGAGACCTTCGCGGACTTCGTCCGCAGCCGCGGCCCCGGACTGCTGCCGCCGGAGGCCCTTTCGGGGGCCGTCGACCGGATCGCCGCGCTGTCCCTCCGGGGCAGCGGCCACCCCCCGACGCAGAGCGCCAACTGAGGAGCGCAGCAACAATGGCGGACGCCAAGGTCATTCCGTTCGACGACGACCGGTCCCGCGGGGGCGGCGGAGCACGGCCGTCGCGGCGCCGGAGCGCGGGGAGCCGGCGCTCCGGCGCCGAGCCCGCGGTCGTCCGGGAGGTGCAGCCGCTGCCGTCCAGGGCGGCCGGGCCGGAGGGCGGTCCCGAGACCGGCGAGATCCCGCAGGACCGGCCGGAGCTCCAGGCGGGGCCGTCAGTGCCGTCGCCGCCGGCGCGCGAGCCCGGGGGAACCGAGGAAGGTGCGGGCGGGCGCGGCGGCCTGGAGCGGCGTGTCGCGAGCGGCCTGTCGTTCCTGCGCCGGCGCCTGACCGGGGAGTACGACGTCGACGACTTCGGCTACGACGCCGAGCTCACCGACCAGGTGCTGATGTCCCTGCTGCGGCCGGTGTACGAGAAGTACTTCCGGGTCGATGTGAAGGGTATCGAGAACATCCCGAAGGAGGGCGGCGCGCTGATCGTCGCCAACCACTCCGGGACGCTGCCGCTGGACGGGCTGATGATGCAGGTCGCCGTCCACGACCACCACCCGGCCGGGCGGCACCTGCGGCTGCTCGCGGCCGACCTGGTCTTCGTGCTGCCGGTGGTCAACGAGCTCGCCCGCAAGCTGGGCCACACGCTCGCCTGCGCGGAGGACGCCGAACGGCTGCTGGGGCAGGGCGAGCTGGTCGGGGTGATGCCGGAGGGGTTCAAGGGCATCGGGAAACCTTTCAGCGAGCGCTACAAGCTCCAGCGGTTCGGCCGTGGCGGTTTCGTCTCCACGGCGCTGCGGCAGGGCGCGCCGATCGTTCCCTGCTCGATCGTCGGGGCGGAGGAGATCTACCCGATGATCGGCAACGCCAAGACCCTGGCCCGGCTGCTCGGCTTCCCGTACTTCCCGCTGACGCCGACGTTCCCGTGGCTGGGCCCGCTGGGCGCGATCCCGCTGCCGACGAAGTGGACGATCCAGTTCGGTGAGCCGATCCCGACGGACGGGTATCCGCCGGAGGCGGCGGAGGATCCGATGCTGATGTTCAACCTGACCGACCAGGTCCGTGAGCAGATCCAGCACACGCTGTACAAGCTGCTGGTGCAGCGCAGGTCGGTGTTCTTCTGAGTGCTTCGGAGCCGGACGGCGGTGAGTCCGGCGGTGCCACGACGATGGGGGCGCCCTCGTGCTGAGGGCGCCCCCATCGTCGCGGACCGGGTTTCGCCTGTGCCGCATGCCGACGCCGACGCCGTCGCCGTACGCCTACTTCGCGTCCTCGCTGTCGATGCCGAGGCCGGGGAGGAGGCCCGGGAGGAGGGGCGGGATGGTCACGTCCGGGCCGCCGGCGGGCGGCTTGCTCTCGGAGGGTGAGGCGCTGCCACTGGCCTTCGGCGGGTCGAGCAGGCCGCCGGTGGTGCCGCCGAGCAGGCCCTCGCCGCTCTCGCCGCCGGAACCGGCCGAGGTGCTGGGGCTGCCGCTGTGGGACTGGTGGCCGCCCGAGGGGGTGCCGCTGCCCGGCCGGGCCGACCGGTTGGAGCCGGGCGGCTCGGAGGAGGCGTGAGCACCGGTTCCGTGCTGTTTCCCGTCGCCGGCGCCCGCGGCGGGGGGCTGGGGGAGCAGCGACTGGAGCGGGGCGACCTCTTGGTCTATGGCGTCGAAGACCGACGACACCTGGTCACTGACGTCGCCGAGCTGCACCGGCAGCTTCTCGCGCAGGGCGCCCCAGGTCTCGCGGTGGGCCTTGGAGAAGGTGGAGAGGGCCTGGATGGGGCCGAGCCGGTCGGGGTCGCGCTCGTACGCCTCGTGCAGCAGGCGGTGGCCTTCGGACGCGTCGTGGCGCATCCCGGTCAGGGTGCGGCGGATCTCGCCCAGGGACTCGTGGTCGAGGTGGCCGCCGCGGCCGCGGTCGAGGAGCCGGCGGGCCTCGTTCAAGCGGGTCGAGGCCAGGTCGAGGTAGGCCTGGCCCTGCTCGTCGGCGCCGTCGGTCAGGTAGTTGAGCTTGAAGTCCTCGATGCCGCGCTTCAGGCCGTACAGCGAGTCACCGGGGAGGGCGTCGGAGCTGGCGGCGGCCACACCGCCGAAGGCTCCCGCGGCCACACCCACGCTGAGTCCGCCGGCCGCCAGGCCCTTGGTCAGCCGCGTGCGCGGCCGTAGTTTCCCCAGGCCGCTCGCCCGGTGGGCGCCTTTGCCCCGATGGGAACGCTGGCCGGGCACTGACAGGTCACTCGCCTCGCCCGCAGCGGTGCCCTCCTGCATCATGGCCTCCATCGCGGCCACCAGTTGGGCCCGCTGGACGACCTTGACCTCGGGGTCCAGCTCCGGCCGGGGCAGCGCGCCCAGACCGTCGGCGAGAGCCAACAGGCGGCCCTGCTCGGTCTGTTCCGCGGCTGCCGGGGCGGGGGCCGGTCCTTCGGGCTGCTCGGCCGCCGTGCCCCGGTCGGACAGCTCCTCCAGGGCCTGGGCGAAGGCGTTCGCCCGCCGGTGCGCCGATACGTTCGCGATCACTGGCGGCACCTCCTCTCGTCATGACGGTCGACTCCCCCGGGGTCCTGAGGGTTGCCCGCCCACGTCCGCACCACCCGAACGAGTGATCAGCGTGGGCCAAGGCGTGACCACAGGGAGCCTGTATCCCGCACAACGAGCGGCTCGGTACTTCGGTTACGGACGCCGGAGGATCCGGTCGGGAAGTCAACGCGGCGTGACGGAGGGTGAGTTGGCGGTCGCCGAGCGTGGACCGGTCAGCGGGCGTCGTCCGGGAGGAGCCGGGCGAGGGTGCGTACGGCACGGTACTGGAGGGTCTTGATGGCGCCCTCGTTCTTGCCCATCACCCGGGCGGTCTCCGCGACGGAGAGGCCCTGGAGGAAACGGAGCGTGACGCACTCCTGCTGCTGGGGGTTGAGCCGTCGTACGGCGTCGAGGAGGGCGGCGTTGGACAGGGACTCCAGGACGGAGTCCTCGGGGGAGCGCTCGACCTCGTTCGCGTCGAGCATCTCGCCGGTGGTGACCTCCAGGCGGAAGCGGCTGGACTTGAAGTGGTCGGCGACGAGGTTGCGGGCGATGGTGACCAGCCAGGCGCCGAAGTCGCGGCCCTGCCAGGTGAAGGTGCCGATGCGGCGCAGGGCGCGCAGGAAGGTCTCGCTGGTGAGGTCCTCGGCGGTGGCCTTGCCGCCCACGCGGTAGTAGATGTACCGGTACACGGTGTCGCTGTACTGGTCGTAGAGGCGGCCGAAGGCCTCGGCCTCGCCGGCCTGGGCGCGCTCGACGAGGTCCATCATCCGGGCGCTGTCGCTGTCCGCGGCCGGGCGGCGGGCGGTCGCCCCGGCGGACGGGCGCCCGCGTCTGCCCACGGCGGCGGCGCCGCCCTCGGCCAGCGCGTAGCACGGGCCTACGGGGGCGGCGGTGGCGAATGCGGGGCCGGCGTACGCGGTGGGGACGAGACCGCGCAGCAGGTCGAGGACCGTTGCGCGGAGCGTAGCCAGGCCCGAGGCGTCAACCCCGACGTGTGGGTACACGGGACTCCCAGAGGCAGAGCTTCCATCACGTGCAGTGCGGAACCGTTCACCCGTCGTGGCGACGGAGGGGTACCGGTTTGCGTCTGAGGAGAATAACGCTTCGTACAGGCGCTGCTACACCGAGTTGCTCAAATCATCGATTACGTCGCTTCCGTAACCGATTGACGCCCTATCAAGTGCCGTAGAGTGACCGTTTGTTGACCGGTACGGTCCGGGTTCGGTGTCGGTCGGGGGCGTGTTGTGGCGGTGTACCGCCAAGGGGAATGGCCAGGGCGGTACACGGGTATGTTCGGTCGTTTGATCGGAATCCGGGTGCGTCGCACATGCGTGAGCATGGCGAAGCCTTCCGAGGGCCGTGGGGTCCGTCTCGGGTGGGCTCTGATTACGCTCCGTGCAGCTGCTACCGACGGCGGCGGTGCAGGGCGATGGCCGCCGCGGTGCCGCCGGCCACCGCGCCGACGCCCGCGGCGGCGGGGATGCCGACCTTGGCGGCCTTGCGGCCGGTGCGGTAGTCGCGCAGGCGCCAGTCCATCTCCCGGGCGTGGCGGCGGAGTTTGGCGTCGGGATTGATGGCGTAGGGGTGGCCGACCAGGGACAGCATGGGGATGTCGTTGTGGGAGTCGCTGTAGGCGGCGCAGCGGGACAGGTCCAGGGCCTCCGCCGCCGCCAGGGCGCGTACCGCCTCGGCCTTGGCCGGGCCGTGCAGCGGTTCGCCGACCAGGCGGCCGGTGTAGACGCCGCCGACCGACTCGGCGACCGTGCCCAGTGCGCCGGTCAGGCCGAGACGCCGGGCGATGACCTGGGCGATCTCCACCGGGGCGGCGGTGACCAGCCAGACCTTCTGGCCGGCGTCCAGGTGGGCCTGGGCCAGTGCCCTGGTGCCCGGCCAGATCCGCTCGGCCATGTACTCGTCGTAGATCTCCTCGCCGATGGACTGCAACTCGGCGACCCGGTGGCCCTTGACGATCGAGAGGGCCGAGTCGCGGGCGTCCTGCATGTGCTCGGGGTCCTCGACGCCGGCCAGCCGGAACCACGCCTGTTGCCAGGCGAACTTGGCGAGGTCGCGCGTCTCGAAGAACTTCCGCTTGTACAGGCCCCGGCCGAAGTGGAACAGCGCCGCGCCCTGCATGACGGTGTTGTCCAGGTCGAAGAAGGCGGCGGCGCGGTCGTCCCCGTGCACCGGGAACTGCGCTTCCTCGGGAGGCGGTGCGACGTCCGTCTCCTGCGAGGACTTGCGCGCGGCCTCCGCCGAGGCCTCGCCTGCCAACACGCTCCGCGCGGTGGCGGAGCGCCTACGGGGGGTGAGCCATCCGAGAGCGGCCATGGCGTGAGCATAGCCAGTCTGTTCGGCGGTTTAAGGAGCCATGAGGTTCGCAGGCTGTGAACTCCGCGCGTCCGTGTCGTTAAAGGGGCCGTGGGGCCCGGCCCGTGGGAACTGGTGAAAGCGGTCGTGGGGAAGTGGCGGATGCGTGCCGGGGAGGGGCGACAATGGCCGACATGAGTCCCCTCTTCCGCCGTAAGACCCCCGCTCCCGGGGACCGGCTCGTCACGCTCGTCCGCAAGCCCGGCTGTCATCTGTGCGACGACGCGCAGGCCGTCGTCGGGAAGGTCTGCGCCGAGCTCGGCGTGCCGTGGGAGCAGAAGGACATCACGCAGGACGCGCGGCTGCACGACCGGTACTGGGAGCAGATCCCGGTCGTGCTGATCGACGGGGAGCAGCACACCTTCTGGCGCGTGAACGAGGAGCGGCTGCGCAAGGCACTGACCGGCGGGTCTGTCTGACGGCCCGTTCCGGGAACTGACCGACGAGTACAAACTGGCCGGAAGTCGCTTAGGATCGACGGCGACCTGGTCTCGGGGGTGGGGATCGTAGAGGAGCGTGTGCGGTTTTGCCCCCAACAAAGAAGGAACGCGGGTGCGAGTGCGCCGGTTCCCCGCGCGTGCGCCGGGGGCGCGTGACCCCGGTCACGTTGGCCGGGCAAATCGGACACAATCTTTGTGCACGCGTTCACAAAGACATAGCCTGCTGTCGACGGGGCGGTCTGGGGACGTATGACCGCCCACAGCCCCGCTCTACCCGCAGGAGCACCGTGGCAACTGGCCGAACTCACCGACCGGCGACCCGTAGCCGAGGGATTCCCGAGGCCACCGTCGCCAGGCTTCCGCTGTACCTCCGAGCCCTGACCGCACTGTCGGAGCGCTCGGTACCCACGGTCTCCTCCGAGGAGCTCGCGGCCGCGGCGGGGGTCAACTCCGCGAAGCTGCGCAAGGACTTCTCCTACCTCGGTTCCTACGGGACCAGGGGCGTCGGCTACGACGTCGAGTATCTCGTGTACCAGATCTCCCGGGAACTGGGGCTCACCCAGGACTGGCCGGTTGTGATCGTCGGTATCGGCAACCTCGGCGCCGCGCTCGCCAACTACGGCGGCTTCGCCTCCCGAGGCTTCCGGGTCGCCGCCCTCATCGACGCCGACCCCGCGATGGCCGGAAAGCCCGTGGCCGGCATCCCGGTCCAGCACACCGACGACCTGGAGAAGATCATCCAGGACAACGGCGTGTCGATCGGCGTGATCGCGACCCCCGCGGGCGCCGCCCAGCAGGTCTGCGACCGGCTCGTCGCCGCCGGGGTGACCTCCATCCTGAACTTCGCGCCGACCGTGCTGAACGTCCCGGACGGCGTGGACGTGCGCAAGGTCGACCTCTCCATCGAGCTGCAGATCCTCGCCTTCCACGAGCAGCGCAAGGCCGGCGAGGAGTCCGCCGCCGACACCGCGCTGCCCGGCGGCGCCGCTGCCGCTGCCGCCGCCCGCAAGGCGTCCGCCGACCAGGGGCCCGACGGGGACGTCCCCGCCGTGATGCCGGCATGAGTCTTCTCGTCGTCGGGCTGAGTCACCGCAGCGCCCCGGTCAGCGTGCTGGAGCGGGCCTCGCTGAACGCGGACGCCCAGATCAAGCTGTTGCAGGACACCGTCGCCGCGGAGCCCGCCACCGAGGCCGCGCTCCTGGCCACCTGCAACCGCATCGAGCTGTACGCCGACGTGGACAAGTTCCACGCCGGTGTGGCCGAGCTGTCCACCCTGCTCGCCCAGCACAGCGGCGTCGGCCTGGAGGAGCTCACCCCCTACCTCTACGTCCACTACGAGGACCGGGCCGTCCACCACCTGTTCTCGGTGGCCTGCGGGCTGGACTCCATGGTCGTCGGCGAGGGCCAGATCCTCGGCCAGATAAAGGACTCCCTGGCCCGCGCACAGGAGCTGCACACCGCCGGGCGCCTGCTGAACGACCTGTTCCAGCAGGCCCTCAGGGTGGGCAAGCGCGCCCACTCCGAGACCGGCATCGACCGCGCCGGACAGTCCCTGGTCACCTTCGGCCTGGAGCAGCTGTCCGCGAGCTCCACGGACAGGGCCGTCTCCGACTGGGCCCGCGGCAAGAAGGCCCTGGTCATCGGCGCCGGCTCGATGTCGTCGCTGGCCGCCGCCACGCTGGCG
>NZ_JBEXZD010000159.1:0-13898 GCF_040628575.1 Streptomyces sp. NPDC006393 | reverse complement strand
TACGCCGTCGGTGAGCATGAGGACGGTGGCGTCGGGGGGCAGAAGATAAGTGTCTGGAGTGCTGTCGTAGGTTTCGGGTAGTCCGGTGCCGAGCGGCAGATCGGGGGTGGTCGGCACCAGTTGTGTGACCTTTCCCGCGTGAAGAAGATATGGCGCAGGGTGGCCCAGGGAGAGCAGAGTGATCGTGCCGCCGTCAGGCGGGACCTCGACGAGCAGGGCTGTGGTGCAGCATTCGGCACCCTCTTCGTCGGCGTGGCAGTCCCGTTCGAGGGCGTGATCCAACCGTTGCGCGAGCACGCCAAGGTCGGGTGCGGCCTCGGCGGCCTCCCGGAATGTGCCCAGGACGGCGGAGACGGCGGGCACAGCCCCCATGCCTTTCCCGACGACGTCGCCCACGATGGCCCGCAAACCGAAGGGTGTCTCCTGCACCGCGTAGAGGTCACCACCGATCCTTGCTTCAGCCTGAGCGGGCTCGTACCGGGCGGCAACATCGAAGGACCCCACACGTTCGGGCGGCGAGGGCAGCACGGCCCGCTGTGTCGCCTCGGCGATGTCACGCGCCACGGTCAGGTGGCCTCGCTGCCGAGACATCAGGTGGCTGACCCACAGGCCGATGAGGCTGATCAGACCCACCACACCCAAGTCCACCAAAATCGCGGGGAGGGGGCGGCCCATCCATAGATCAATGGCAACACTGGCCACACAGGCCGCGGCAGCGACGCCGATACTTGCGCGGGTACGCAGGACGACGCACCCCACAAGGGGCGCAGCGGCCAGCAAGGGCAGACCCATGTATGGCTCGGGAGCGAACAGGTCGGCGCCCATCCCGCCAAGGATCAAGAACGCGGGGAGCAGACGGGCAACCTTCATGGCGTTGAGGTTCATGCTGGCGGCGGGGGTGGGCGGCATGAGACGTCACTTCTTCCAGGGGCGGGCGACGGTGATCCCGGCGGATCGGTCTGTATTTCCGGGAGGGGCGGCCTCTTCGGGAGGGGTACCGCAGGCACAGCTGCGTGGACATGGGTTACCAGGCTCCTGAGGAGAATGACGAAGGGCTTTCCCGCCTGGGAGCAAGCGGGCTGGCCGGTTGGTCGGCACTACTTCGGTCAGCAGTTTGGATCCGCCCGCCTTACACCGCTCCGATGCCTCGGATCTGGTCGTTCGTGTACTCAGTTACCGTGCCTACTGTCTGTTTCATGGAGATTTCTACGGTATAAAAATATTCTCTGCGTGTTCACGAAGTGTGATCTGATTTGCGCTTGGGATGATGCACCCGTCTGCTGGCGGGGCGGCAACTCGGCTGCTACTGCGTGCGGCGAATGGCGTGCCACGTCAGATGACCCACACCGCGGCAGGCCGGTGGCGGGCGAAGACCCCCTCGTCTCGCCAGGCGGCGTAGTAGGCGTAGACGGTGCCGTGGTTCGGGAAGTCGTGCGAAAGGTATTTCCAGGGGATTCTCATGCGGTTGACGTAGAGGATCGCGTCGAACGCATCGCACAGCTCCACCTTGACCGGTTGGCTGATGGGCCTGCGGTCGAGATACACCGCCGTCTTGCCCGCGATTGCGAGACCCTCACCGCCAGCTCCGAGGCCGTGATCCACATTTCCTCGATCGACAACCTCGCCAAGCGCAGGCCGCGCACGGAGTGCCTGCGGCACGCTGCGAGTGGGTGACGAACGAGAGGCGGCTGGTACGCCGCGGGCCGGACCCGAGGCCTTCGTCGCCGCCGTGACTGAAGCCGAGGGGAATCCTCGTCGGCGCATTGCATTCATCAAAAACCGGTCGCCACGGCAAGCTTTCACATATCTGAAACGTGATCGCCCCCGTTCGCACCGGGAAGGCCCCCTACCGTGGAAGCCCAGCCCACGCGGCCACCGTCGTCCTTAGGCAAGTCACATTCCGGCTGCGTACGACAGGAGCCCTGTGTCCCGGCTCGCCGCACCCCTCTGGCTCGCCCATGCCCTGCGCGTCCAGCGCGGTCCCATGCCCTGGGGCGCGGTGACACGTGGTGCGCTCGCCGCCGGGCCGTTGCTGCTCGCCGGCGTCGGTACGGGGCACACCGCGCTCGGTGTCCTCGCCGCCATCGCCGCGATGCTCGCGGGCATCAACGACCGGCTCGGCAGCCGCCGGGCCTCTGTCGAGCGGCTCGGGGTGCCCGCGCTCGCCGGGGCGCTGGGGCTGCTCGCGGGCACGTACGCGGGGCGGGGACTGGCCGCCGTACCGCTGACCGTGGTGCTCACCCTGCTGGGGTTGGCCGCCGGTGGCATCAGCGCGGTCGGGGCCGTCGCCTCCGCCGCGGGAACGCAACTGCTCGTCGGCGCCGCGATCGGCGCCGGGATGCCGGCGGCCGAGAGCGGCTGGCAGCGGGCGCTCGCCTTTCTCGCCGGGGCCGGCTGGCTGCTCGTGCTGCGGTTCGCCCTGCCCACGCCCGGTTCGCTCGCCGGGGACTTCCGCTTCGGCGGGGAGCGGGCGGCAGTCGCTGAGGTGTACGACGCCGTCGCGGCGCTCCTCGACGCTGTGGGCGGTGAACGGGCCACGGCCCGGCGGGCCGCGCTCACCGCCGCCCTCGACCATGCCCAGGACGTCTTCGCCGGACCCCGGCTGCGCCGGTACGTCGGCTCCGCCACCGAGCGCCGGCTGCACGCGCAGTTCGCGGCCGCACTACCCCTCGCCGAGGCCGCCACCGCCCTGCTCTGGTCGGAGGAGCCGGTCTCGGCGCGGACCGCGGAAGGGCCCCGGCGGCTCGCCGCCGCCGTCCGCGGCAACACCAGCCCCGGACCCCTGCCCGCCCCCCACCGGTCGGCCCCCGCCCTGCGTGCTCTCGATGACGCCCTGCTGCACGCGGCCGAGGCCTTCGACCGGGGTGAGAGCGCCGACCGAGGGCTGGTCGGGCGCCGGCGGGGTATCGGGAGCGCCTTGCACGCCGCGCTCGGCACCGGCGGCCGCGAGTACGGGCTGCGAGTCTCCGTTTGCTTCGGGGCTGCCGCCGCCATCGCCCAGGCGCTGCACCACACCCGCTGGTACGGACAGCACCAGCACTGGTACTGGCTGCCCGCCACCACCGTCTTCCTCGTCAAGCCCGACCTCGGGCCGCTCGCTTCCCGGGTACTGTGCCGGGCCGCCGGCACCGTGCTGGGCGCCCTGGTGTTCGCCGGGCTCGCCGCGCTGCTGCCCCGGCCTGCCGGGCTGATTGCACTGGTCGCGGTCTGCGGGGCGCTCCTCCCCGTCGCCACCCGGCACTTCGCCGCGCAGACCGCCGTCGTCACCGTCCTCGTCCTCGCTCTGGTCATGGCCGGCGGTGAGCCGCAGGCCTCCGTCAGCCGGATCGGCGAGACCCTGCTGGCCTGCGCGCTCGTGCTGCTCGTCGGACAT
The DNA here is from genome assembly GCF_040628575.1 of Streptomyces sp. NPDC006393. Classification (NCBI taxonomy): domain Bacteria; kingdom Bacillati; phylum Actinomycetota; class Actinomycetes; order Kitasatosporales; family Streptomycetaceae; genus Streptomyces; species Streptomyces sp. NPDC006393. Next base: position 10,525 of record NZ_JBEXZD010000159.1, on the reverse strand, counting down.
CTGCCGATGCCAGCACAGCGCGGCGGCCGCGTACGGGCGCGGCTCGCCGCGGCCGGGAGCACCGCACATGCCTATCTGGTGCACGTCCTCGGTGAGTCCGACGACCGCACCAAGCGGTGGGCGCTGCGCCGGGAGGCCTACCGCACCCTCGCCGAAGCCCGTACCGTCATCGCGCTCGCCGCGGCCGAACTGCCCGCCCTCGCCCGGCACACCGCGGGCACGGACGCCGTCGCGGACGCCCTGGAACGACTTGTCGACACCACCACAGCCTGCGCCGTCCACCTCGACGACACGGGCCGGCTCACAGCCCGGCACATCAGACAACTCTGGGCCGCCCTGGACGAGCTGAAGGATCTCTTCCAGGTCCTGATGGCCACCCGGCTGCTGAACGCCGCGAAACGGAAGACGGAGAAGGAGCGGCTGTCGATGCTGCCGCAGCTGGAGAAGGCATCGCGCACGCTCGCGCAGGCGGCGAAGGTGCTGTTCGAGGAGCTGGAGCTGGTCGAGGAGCAGGAGGCGGACCTGGACGTGGCCGCGCTGTGGGCGGCGGTGGAGGAGGTCGCCCCGCGCGCCGCCGTGATGAGCGCGGCGGCCACCGTGGTGACCCTGGTGCCCGAGGACGAGAACACGGCCGACGTCGCGATGCGGGCCGCGCTGGCGACCCGGTACGCCACGGTCCGCCCGTTCCTCGCGCTGCTGGGCGAGTCGAAGGCGCTCGACGCGGCGAGCGCGGGCAAGCGGGTCCTGGCCGGGGTGCGCGGGCTTCCGGCGCTGGCGCGGCGGAAGGTCGGGGTGAAGCCGCTGCTGCCGCGCGAGGTGGACGACAAGCTCGTGCCGCCGGCTTGGCGCAAGGCGGTGTACGCCAACCCCGATCTGCCACAGGGCGCGGTGGATCGGGACGCCTACGTGGTGTGTGTGCTGGAGCAGCTGCACCGGGCTCTGAACAACCGCGACGTGTTCGCCTCGCCCTCGCACCGCTGGTCCAACCCGCGCGCCCGCCTCCTGGAGGGCCCGGACTGGAACGCGGTCGAGGAGGACGTCCTGGCGGCCCTGAGCCTGGACATGCCCGTCACCGAGCACCTGGCGGAGCTGGTGCGGGGCTTGGACGCCGGATGGAAGCAGCTCGCCGAACGCCTCACGGAGGCCGGGCCGGCGGCGAAGGTGTCCATCGAGGTGCAGGACGACGGCCGGGTGAAGCTGAACGTCGACAAGCTCGGCGCGCTCGGCGAGCCCAAGTCGCTGACCTGGCTACGCAAGCGGGTCGAGAAGATGCTCCCGAAGATCGACCTGCCGGACCTGCTGTTCGAGGTGAACGCCTGGACCGGGTTCCTCGATGCCTTCGTACACCTCGGCGACGGCACGACCCGGATGAAGGACCTGCCCACGTCCATGGTCGCGCTGTTGGTTTCCGAGGCGTGCAACATCGGCCTGACCCCGGTGGTCAATCCCGGCTACGAGGCCCTGACCCGGGCCCGGCTCGTGCACGTCGACCAGTACTATCTGCGCGCCGACACCATCGCCGCGGCGAACGCAGCTCTTATCGCTGCCCAGGCCGGCATCCCGATCGTGCAGTTCTGGGGGGAGGGGCTGCTCGCCTCCGTGGACGGGCTGCGCTTCCAGGTGCCGGTGCGCACCATCAACGCCGCCCCGTCGCCGAAGTACTTCGGGTTCAAGCGGGGCATCATCTGGCTCAACGCCGTCAACGACCAGGTCGCGGGCATCGGGCAGATGGTGGTGCCCGGCACGCCGCGCGACTCCCTGCACATCCTGGACGCGCTGCTGAACCTCGACGGCGGCGTGAAGCCGGAGATGGTGGCGACCGACAACGCCTCGTACTCCGACATGGTGTTCGGCCTGTTCAAGATCCTCGGCTACAACTTCAGCCCCCGCTTCCGCGACCTGGACGACCAGCGGTTCTGGCGGGCCACCATGCCCGGCGTCGAGACCGGTACGTACGGCCCGGTGGAGGACCTGGCCCGCAACCGGGTCAACCTGAACAAGGTGATCACGCACTGGCCCGACATGCTGAAGGTCGCCGGTTCCCTGGTCACCAACCAGGTCCGCGCCTACGACCTGCTGCGCATGTCCGGCCGCGACGGCCGCCCGACGCCGCTGGGGGCGGCGTTCGCCGAGTACGGGCGGGTCGCGAAGACCGAGCACCTGCTGCGCGTGGTCGACCCGGTGGACGACACCTACCGGCGCCAGATGAACCGGCAGCTCACCGTGCAGGAGTCCCGCCACAAGCTCGCCCGGGACGTGTGCCACGGCAAGCGCGGCACCATCCACCAGGCGTACCGGGACGGCATGGAGGACCAGCTCGGCGCGCTCGGCCTGGTCCTCAACGCCATCGTGCTGTGGACGACGAAGTACATCGACGCCGCAGTCGAGGCGCTCCGCGCCGAGGGCCACGAGATCCGCGACGAGGACATCGCCCGGCTGTCCCCGCTCAAGCACAGCAACCTGAACCTACTCGGCCGCTACAGCTTTACGGCCTCGATCCCGGCCGCCGGCGCCCTGCGCCCGCTGCGCGATCCGGACGCGGTCGAGCTGGACGAGAACGACGACGGCATACCGGAGTAGGTGTGAGCAGATGTGGCCGCTGCGGTTGCACGGCTGGAGGGCAGCGTGCGCGGGAGCCCGCTAGGCGGGTCAGGGCACGCTCCGGCCCCGGTTTCCGGTGTCGTCGCGGGCCGGTGCGGCTGCGAGCCAGGAGGCGAGGATGCGGAGCTTTTCGTGGGTGGGTGAGCCGGGTGCGGTTGACCACATGGTCAGGTACTGGTCAGGGTCGCCCGCCCAGTGGAAGCTGTCCCAGTCGACGGTGAGGTCGCCGAGGTCGGGGTGGCGGATGGTCTTGGTGCCGAACTTCGGCTGGGCGACGTTTCGGGCCGCCCACCAGCGGCGGAACTGCGAGCTGACTACTGACATCTCTCCCACGAGCGAGGTCAGCTGCGGATCGGTGGGATTGGCGGCGGCCTGCATGCGCAGCAGTGCGACGCCGTCGCGGGCCATGGCCTCCCAGTCGGGGTAGTAGTCCTTCATCCGGGGGTCGGTGAACAGCATCCGGATGTGGTTGCGCTCCTTGGGGGGCTTCTTGTCGATGTGGAGCAGTAGGGCGGCGGCGAGCGGGTTCCAGGCGAGGATGTCGAGGTACTTGCCCACTACGAACGCCGGTGTGTCGGTCAGCTGGTCCAGGAGGCGTTGGAGCTGCGGGCGTACTGCTGTCGTACGGTTCCTGGGCGGGGTGCGGCGTTCGGCCTGCCGGGCGAGGCTTTCGGCGTAGGTGCGCTGGTCGGGGGTGAGGCGCAGAGCGTCGGAGAGGGCTTCGAGGACCGGTTCGGACGGAGCGAGGCGTCCTTGCTCGATGCGGGCGTAGTAGTCCTGGCTGATCGCCACCAGCGCCGCGACCTCTTCGCGCCGCAATCCGGATACGCGGCGGGATCCCGGGTCTCCCGGGTCCAGCCCCAGGTCGGCGGGGTTGAGTTCGCTGCGGCGTGCCTTCAGGAACTGGCCGAGTTCTTCGAGGTGCGGGTTCTTCGCGCTCACGTCTCTCACAGCCTTCGGCTGTGTCCCAGGACCAGCGGTCCTGGGACACAGCGTCTCGCGGGGTCAGGTGTGGGGGCCGGGGGTCAGGCCGGCTGCCTCTCGGTGAGGTGGGTGCGGAAGAAGCGGGTTACGTGCGCGATGGCGTTGTCGATCTGCTTCGGCGAGTCGTAGTAGTCGAAGTGGTTCCCGTCGGACCAGACGAGCTCCTTGGGGCCCTGGACAGCCTCGTGGAGCTTCTTGGCGTTCTCGGGCAGGGCGCTGCCGTCGGAGTGGACGACGATCGTCGGAATGGTGACGGACGGGGCCTGGCCCAGCGCGTCAAGGGTGAGCCAGGTCGTCCACGACGAGACGTCCAGCTCGTTCCGGTACTGCGCAACGTTGCCGCGCGAGGTGTTGGTGTAGTAGTCGTAGGCGCCCTGGACGGGGGCGTAGTTCGCCGCGTCCTTGTCGGTCTCGCTGTAGACCGTGATGAGGGTCGCCTCGCCGCTCTCCTCGTACTTCTTCCGGGCCGCGGCGGCCTGCTTGCGGCGCGCGGCCAGACCGTCCTCGCCGTAGGTGCTGGCGAACACGTCCGGGTCGGCGAGGAACCCGGCGATCGTCGCCAGACCCTTGACGCGCGGGTCCTGCGCGGCGAGGTAGACCCCATTGCTGGCCGACGTGCACACCCCGACCATGCCGACGCCCTCCACGTAGGGGAGCCCGGTCAGGAACGTGACCGCCGCCTTCAGGTCGCTGAGCTTCTCGGCCGGCGACTCGTACTGACGCGGCTGGCCCTCGCTCTCACCGTAGTGGGCGTAGTCGAAGCTCAGGGCGACGAAGCCCTGCTCGGAGAACCTCTCCGCGTAGGTCCCTGCCATCTGCTCCTTGACCGACGTGAACGACCCCTGCACGATCACGGCCGGGTAGCGGCGGTTCTCATCGAAGCCGTCCGGGGTGAACAGGTTGCCCACCAGGGTCATACCGTCCCGGCCAAAGCTGATCTTGCGCTGCACTCTGTACTCCTCTGTCGATACTTCGACAGTGCCTGCGGCGCGGCTGGTCCACAATGGGAAGAATCTTTCCTAGGTACCCCACACGTCGCGTGACCCCGAGGCTAGCCACTCCTGTCGTCAAACGATCGTTTGATGACAGGTGCGGCGGCTGTCCAATGAACCCGGACATTCCGAGACACCTGGGCGGCGTCGATCCAATCAGATCCGTTGGTGATTGATGACAGGGTTTGACGACAGATAGGGTCCGTTCCACCGCGCGGAAGGGGCCCGATGGCGAACCTGGTCTACAAGCGGGTCTCGACCGACCAGCAGTCGACCGCCCGACAGAACCCCGTCCTGGACGAGGCCGGCATCGAGGACCCGGTCGTCTTCGAGGAGGACCCGGGCACCTCCAGCCGGCTCCACCCCCTCCAGCGGCCGAAGTTCCGCGCGCTCCTCGACTACGCGCGGCCAGGCGACACCGTGCACATCTCCGAGATGTTCCGCCTCGTCCGCGGCACCGGTCACATCCTCGACGTGCTCGACGTCCTCCACCGCGACCGCCTCGCCCTGCGCATCCACGACGGCGCGTTCTCCGCGATGGACCTCACCGCCCGCCACCCGCGCACCGGCGAGCTGCTGTCAACCGTGAAGTTCATGGTGCAGACCCTCGCCGCCGCCGGCGAACTCCAACGCGACCTCCAACGCGAACTGACCTACGACGGACTGCGCGCCGCCGAAGCCAAGGGCAGCAAGGGCGGACGCCGCCCCGCCGTGCCGGCCGACAAGACCGACGACGTGCGCACCGCCTACCTGGAAGGCCGCTCGATCGCCGCGCTCGCCCGCGACCACGACGTCAGCCGCGGCGCCATCCGCACGGCCGTCGCCGACCTCCTGCCCGAGCACACCGCCACCGAGGAGGACATCCCGGCCCCCGAGCTGCCGGTGGCCCTCGACATGCCGGGCAAGGTCGCCGACTTCCTCCGCACCACCGAGCTGGACCCCGCCGAGCGGGCCGCCCTCGACCAGGGGGTGACCGTACGGCGCAGCCAGGGCTACACCCTGCGCGTCACCGCCGCACCCTCCGTGCACCGCCAGTTCCTCGCCCGCTGCCGGCCGCTCGACGGCGGTCAGGGCCTCCCCGCAGTCCCGGCCCAACGCAAGGCCCGCCGCGAGTACGAGAACCGTGTCAGCACCCTCACACCCTGAACAAGATCGTTCTCACCGATAACCGCTGTACCGATGTTCCCCGAGGCCGAGAGAGGCCGCGACGCTCAGGCTCCTGTGCCGAAGCACGATAGGTGGCACCGACGGCGGTTACTGACGTGCGGTTTCGATCGTGCAAGGCACGGTTGGCTTTGATCACGAGTCACTTCTCGTGAACGAAGCCAACCGTTCACGCAGGGTGAAGTGCTACTTCGAGACCGCGGCCTGTACGTCGCTGAGGATCCGCCGGGCAAGGTCGCCGTAGTCATCGGCGTTGTCGGTGTCGCTCCACTGCTCGTAGGCGACCTTCAGCGCGAGGGCAGCCAGTTCAGCGACCGCTCGGGCAACAAGCGCAGAGGCCCCGCGATCCGATAGGGCCTGGGCTATGGACCCGGTGAGGCTCAGACCCTTCAGAGCCTCGCGTTCCTGCAGATCCGGATGGGCCTCGATGGCAGTGCGCCGCCGTGCGCTGAAGGCCCGGTGGGCCGGAGTGAAAACACTCTGCCCGAGAGCCTCGATACCGCGCCCGACCGCTTCCAGCGGGGTGGCCTCCGGGGGTGCCTCTGAGATCGCCGCGACCAGCGGCCCGGTGACCGCGTCCTCACCGAAGAGCACCGCCCGCTTGTTCTCAAAGTGCCGGAAGAAGGTGCTCTTGGCCAGTCCCGCGCGCTGCGCGATGTCGAGCACGGTCGTGTTGTCGTAACCGCGCTCCGCGAACAGGTCCAGGGCCGCGTCGGCTAGGCGTTGTGATGCGTTGGGTTGCCAGCGAGCCATACACACAGCTTACGGGACTTAGTCTCATCCTCCTTGTGTACAGTGATAGGACAAAGTCCCATCACTTATGTGGAGCTATATCGTGAGCCGAGCCGTTATCTACGACACGTTCGGAGGGCCGGAGGTACTGGACCTGCGGGAGGTGCCGGAGCCGCACGTGGGATCAGGGAAAGTGCGCGTCCGCGTGGCAGTGGTCGGCCTCAACCCCATGGACTGGGTCCTGTCCTCGGTGCCTGAGGTTGCGCAGCAGTTCGGCATCAGCCTGCCGTCCGGCTTCGCCACGGACTTCGCCGGCACCGTGGACGAGGTCGGCGAGGGCGTCTCCGGCTTCGCCGTGGGCGACCGCGTCTATGGCGCCGTGACGGGCCGGGCCGCCGCCGACTTCGTGGTGGTCGACCCCGCCGGCGCGGACACGCTCCAGCACACTCCCGCGGAGATCAGCGATGAGGTGGCCGCCACCCTCGCGGTGGCAGGGATGACAGCCTCAGCCGCGTTGGCAGCGGCCGGCGTGAAAGCAGGGGACACCGTCCTGATCGGCGGCGCGGCCGGCGGCGTCGGCGTGTTCGCCGCCCAGCTCGCCAAGCTCGCCGGCGCCCGGGTGATCGGAACCGCCTCCGAAGGCACCTTCGACTTCCTGCGGCGGTTCGGCGTCGACCCCGTCACCTACGGCCCCGGCCTCAAGGACCGTGTAGGCGCCATCGCCCCCGAGGGCATCAGCGCGGCCGCCGACCTGTTCGGCACGGAAGCAGCCGAAGCAGCGCTCGCCCTCGGCGTCCCCGCAAACCGGATCTCCACGATCGCGGCCCCCAACCCGCCCGAGGGCGTACAGGCCACCGGCGGCGTCAACGCCCACCCGGAGGACCTGAAGCGGATCACCGACGTCATCGTCGCCGGAGACCTCACCGTGCCGATCGCCGCCACCTTCCCCATCGAGCAGATCCGGGACGCCGTACAGCTGCAGTCAGGGCGCGGCGTCCACGGAAAGATCGTCGTCACGCTCTGAAAGCACTACCGCGCAGGCCTGAAGTGCGGGCCTCCAGAACCCGGGCGCAGCGCCCATCCCCCTCAAGCGTTAGGAACCAAGGTCATGCCAGCAAAGACAGCGATGATCACCGGCGGAACCAGCGGCATCGGAAAGGCCACAGCAGAACTGCTGCACGCACGTGGCTACAGCGTCATGGTCACCGGGCGGGAAACCACGTCCAACACCGGCCTGCCCAAGGACGTCCTTGTCGTCCAAGCCGATGCAGGTTCCCTCAGCGACCTCGACCACGCGATCGAGCAGGCACGTAAGCACCTCGGCTTCCTTGATCTGCTCTATCTCAACGCGGGCATCTCCCGGCCCGGGTCGATCTCCGCTACCGACGAGACCGCTTTCAACGCGCTCTTCGACATCAACGTCAAGGGAACCTTCTTCACCCTGCAAAAGGCCCTGCCGCTCCTGAGTGACGGCTCCTCGGTCGTGTTCACCGTGGGCGCCGGCGAAGGCGCCGACCCCGCCCAGGCCGCCGCCAAGGGAGCCCTGCTGCCGATGATGCGCTCCGCAGCCATGGAACTCGCACCTCGCGGGATTCGCGTCAACGCCGTCAGCCCCGGCATGATCGACACCCCGGCGTACAGCAAGATGGGCATCACCCGCGAGCAACTCGACGAATGGGCGGCCACGACGGTGCCACTTGCCCGTGTGGGCACCCCCGCCGACATCGCCGAAGCGGTGGCCTTCCTCGCCTCCGATGCGGCAACGTACATCACCGGGGACAACCTCATCGTCTCCGGCGGTATCGGTGTCCACAAACGCCCCCTGTGACCGAGAACGACCCTGCCAGGGTGTGGTGATCCGCTGCGGTCGTCGGTGTCGGCTGCGGCGGTGTGGCGCACGCGCGGACGCGATGTCCCGCCTTACGCTCCCGGGCACTACGCAACCGGCCCTTCGCAAGCTCGAGCCTGAGGCGCAAGCCGACGGCAACCAGAGAAGTGCCGAGTGCCAGCCAGGGTTTAGTGGGTCTTGCCGAGCGTCACGGCGCTCATCGGCAGTCCGGCGATGAGCGCGTACGTCATGAGGGAGATGGCGACCCGGGCTGACTGGTAGGCCCGCATGTTCAAGGGTCGCGTATTCGCCGTAGCCGTAGGCCGATCGTCACCCTGTGTCGGTGCACACGCTTGGGATAGCTGTCCGACGGCCCCGACCAGAGGTCCGGGGCCGTCGGACAGCTGACCTTCTCAGTTGGTGCCCGCGCCCCAGATCTGGGCCTGGTTGACGACCGAGAGTGGTTCGGATCGCTGGTCGATCTTGTTGGACGAAGCATCCACGGAGGTGAGAGTCCCGGACCGCTGATCGAGCATCATCAGGTTCTCGCCTGCCCAGGCGACAGCGAACGTCTGTTCCAGATCGCTGGAGTCGGTAGGCGACAATGCATCGAGTTCACGGCACTTGCCGTCGTCCAGATCAAGGACTGCCAGACGGTCGGAGTCAAGGACGCTTGCGTACCAGCGCCCGCCCGGATCGACCGTACCCACGCCCACGGTGTCGCCGCCCTTGCAAGGGGGAAGGGCCTTGCTCTTGCGCTTTCCCACGTCGTAGGAGCGTGTGCATTTTCCCGTGCTGCACGCGTCGTCACGCCAGATCACGCGGTTGTCAGCAGAGGCGACCACACTGGCATTGGTGGCGATAGTCGTCACAGCCGCATCCACCCGGGCGTTGAGGACGACGATGTCGGTCACCGCTCGCGCTCCTGATCCGGTTCCGCCCGTGTCACCCGTGGTGCGCTCGGCAAGCAGACCCGCAGGCGTGTCAGCGACCGGACGCATACCGCACGGGAGCGTCAGTTTCGTACGGGATGGGTGTCCGGAGGTCTCGTACCTGCTGACGGTGTAGCGGGTCGAGACCGACTGCGGCAGCGTTTGGCCGACGCATGCGGTGTCCGCTGCCTCTTCCGTGACGGCCCACAACTGCTTGCCGTCGGCGCTGGGGAACCAGGCACTGGCTTGGCCGAGGAGGACCGCTCGCCCGGGGGTGCGCGGCTCTACGGCGACAACTCCGCCATCGCGTATGCCGACGACTACTCCCGAGGCAAGCTGTCGTGGGCTGCCCAAACGATAGGCGTCTGCATTTTCAGCTCCGGCCGGCCGCTGCCCGACGATCCGGGGGCGAGCGTTCAGGTCCTTCAGGACGGCCACCTCACCACCCAGGTCGACCACAACGTCGCGAGGCGGAGAGGACTGGCTGTCGCCGCTCCCGCCAGGTCCGCAAGCGGCAACCAACACCGCGAGGACACCCACACCGACCAGAGCACCACGTCGACGCGGCGGGTCAACAGCGGTGTAAGTCAACTTCCGGACCATCGGGCTTCCCCCAGCATCGTCAGAGGTTCCGCAGGTCCGGGGCGAGCGGTCACCTCGCCCCGGCTCCCGCAGCGTTACGGCTTAGGCGTGCACGCGCTCTTGGCCGTGCACTCGGAGAAGAAGGGGTAGGCAGTGATTCCGCCCAGAGTTCCCATGTTACCGAGGAAGCGCGCGCCGCAGCTGGCTGTGTCCTGGTACTTCTCGATGGTGAACTTCCGACGCTCGATCTTCGGTGTGGTGTATCCGTAGCTCTTGCCCGGAACGTTCAGGGTGTTCGAGACCGTCTTGCCGCTAGTTGTTGCCTTGGTGATGTCGTACTTGGTCTTGGACTCCACCTGCCCGACTCCGAAGTCCAGGCTGCCCCCCAGATCGAAGCTCCAGGTTGTCTGCTTCGACTTGGTGGTGGTCAGGTCGTAGCGCAGGATGGCCGAGGTCGAACTCGCGTTGTACTTCCCGGCGGTGCTGCCGATCGCTTCGTAAGAAGCGCCCGATGACACCACCTTGTACCAGACGTCCGGCGGGCAGCCCTGCGGAGCGGCCTCGCTCGCGGCCGCAGACGGCGCGAGCAGCAGCCCCGCCCCCAAGGTCATGGCTAGCGTGTCCGGGTCCGCGAGATCGATGACAACGAGGGGCAGCGGCTGCTGCGGATCATCCGCCGGGGCACCGGGTCGGTGGTGACCTGGCGGCGG
>NZ_JBEXZD010000158.1:0-14220 GCF_040628575.1 Streptomyces sp. NPDC006393 | reverse complement strand
ACCCGGCCCGGGTCGTCGCCTCCGCCGACCGCATTCGCGCGGAACTCGGCTGGACGGCCCGCCACGGCCTGGACGAGATGATCGAGTCCGCCTGGCAGGGCTGGCGCCACCGGCACGGCTGAGCCGAGCGGCCACGGCTGAGCCGTGCGGCCATGGCTGAGCCGTGCGGCCATGGCTGAGCCGTGCGGCCATGGCTGAGCCGTGCGGCCGGGATGCGCGCGGATGCCCCGCGCGCGTCGGCCCGCTCCGGGCGCCGCCGGGTGCGTCCCGCGCCGGTCCGTCAGCTGAAACGGACAGGCACCGCATCGACCTCTTCGCGTAGATTCGGCACGTGGATCCGGGCAGGCAGCCGGACCGATGCGAGGGGACAGGCAACAAGGTGGCAGGGGCAAGGCAGGCCGTGCGCGAGGCCCGCAGGATCGTCGTCAAGGTGGGTTCCTCGTCGTTGACCACCGCGTCGGGCGGCCTGGACGCCGACCGGGTGGACGCGCTCGTCGACGTCCTGGCCAAGAGCCGGAACGAGGGCGCGGCCCGCGGGGCCCCGGCCGAGGGTGGTGGCGGGAGACGGACGAGCGGCGGGGAGAAGGAGATCGTCCTGGTCTCCTCCGGTGCGATCGCCGCCGGGCTCGCCCCGCTCGGCCTGCGCCGCCGCCCCAAGGACCTGGCCCGCCAGCAGGCCGCGGCCAGCGTCGGCCAGGGCCTGCTGATGGCCCGCTACACCGCCTCCTTCGCCCGCTACGGCATCCGTGTCGGCCAGGTCCTGCTGACCGGCGAGGACACCAGCCGCCGCGCGCACCACCGCAACGCCTCCCGCACCCTCGACAAACTGCTCGCGATGGGCGCCCTCCCGGTCGTCAACGAGAACGACACCGTCGCCACCGACGAGATCCGCTTCGGCGACAACGACCGCCTCGCCGCCCTCGTCGCCCACCTGATCCGCGCCGATCTGCTGGTGCTCCTCTCCGACGTGGACGGCGTCTACGACGGAGACCCGAGCAGGCCCGGCACCTCCCGGATAGCCGAGGTGCGCGGGCCGGCCGACCTCGAGGGGATCGAGATCGGCAGCGCCGGAAGGGCCGGGGTCGGCACCGGCGGCATGGTCACCAAGGTCGAGGCGGCCCGGATCGCGGCCGCCGCCGGCATTCCCGTGGTGCTCACCAGCGCGGTCCACGCGGCCGACGCCCTGACCGGCGGGGACACCGGCACCTACTTCCACCCCACCGGCAAGCGCTCCGCCGACCGGCTGCTGTGGCTCCAGCACGCCTCCACCCCGCAGGGCTCGCTCACCCTCGACGACGGCGCGGTCCGCGCGATCGTCCAGGGCCGCAAGTCACTGCTGCCGGCCGGTATCGCGGCCGTCGAGGGCGAGTTCACCGCCGGCGACCCCGTCGAGCTGCGCGACGGCCGGGGGCATCCGGTGGCCCGCGGGCTCGTCAACTTCGACGCCAAGGAGATCCCCCGGCTGATCGGCCACTCCACCCGGGAACTCGCCCGCCGGCTCGGACCGGCGTACGAACGCGAGGTCGTACACAGGGACGATCTGGTGCTCCTGGAGCCGTAATGGGCCGAAACGTCCGGCCGTCCGTGGCCTGAAGGTGGGGGACGTTCCGCAAAACCGCCCCACGGAGCCGCGCGGCCTGCTGCACTTTGTCTCAGGGACACCAACCGCACGAGCACTGGACAAAGGAGGCCGTCGTGAGACGAGTGCGCCCTGGGGCGGCGGCGTCCCGCGGTGGTACCGGTGGGTCCCCGCCCCGTGCGGCCGGCGAGAAGCGCGCCCTGACCAGCGTGGCGGCCGGCGACCGCTACGAGAAGGAACGCGTGGAGCGTGCGGGGCTCGAGGGCCTCGACGGCCATGAGGGCCTCGACGGCCATGAGGGCCTCGACGGCCATGAGGGCCTCGACGGCCCTGAGGGACTCGACGGCCCTGAGGGACTCGACGCGCTCGACGGTCTTGAGGGGTTCGACGGCCCTGAGGGGTTCGACGGTCTTGAGGGGCGCGGGGCAGGCGCCGGGGGTCGGGACCGGCCGGCGCGCAGGCCGGGCGAGGGGCGTGACGGAGGCCAGGATCCCGGCCTTCCCCGGCTGTGGCACATCACCCTGCGGGTCTCGGGCGCCCGGGCGCCCCTCCAGGAGGTGCGGCGTGGCCTGGAGCAGCTCGCGCACGACCATCCCTTCCTGCTGACCAGCCGCTACGCGGACGACCACGCGGAGATCCGTTACTGGGAGGAGGCCCGCGACCTGCACGACGCCGCGGCCGTCGCCCTGCGGCTGTGGGGCGAGCACCGGCAGAGCGCGAAACTGCCGGCGTGGGAGATCGTCGGCCTGGAGGTCATCGACCGCGACACCTACCACCAGCGCCTCGCCGAGGGTTACGGACCGCCCCCGGCGACTCCGGTGGGAGTGCACCCCTTCTGACCGGGGCCTGTCTCGGGCACCGGGCCGAGGACCTGTCTCGGACACCGGGACAATTGCCGCCTCGGCCTCCGAGCCGCACTACCCTGCCCTCATGACCACGCTCTCGCCGTACGACTCGATGTCCCCGGTCGCCCAGGCCGCCTACCGGGCCAAGGCAGCCGCCGCCGACCTCGCGCCGCTGCCGCGCGCGGAGAAGGACGACGCGCTGCTCGCCATCGCGGACGCCCTGGAGGTCCGTACCAGCGAGATCGTCGAGGCCAACGCCAAGGACATCGCCAAGGCCCGCGCGGCCGGCACCAGCGAGGCCATCGTCGACCGGCTCACGCTCACCCCGGAGCGGGTGCGCGCCATCGCCGCCGACGTGCGCGACGTGGTGGCGCTGCCCGACCCGGTCGGCGAGGTCGTCCGCGGCTCCACCCTGCCCAACGGCCTGGACCTGCGACAGGTCCGCGTCCCGCTCGGCGTGGTCGGCATCATCTACGAGGCCCGCCCCAACGTGACCGTGGACGCCGCCGCCCTGTGCCTGAAGTCCGGCAACGCGGTCCTGCTGCGCGGCTCCGCCTCCGCCTACGAGTCGAACTCCGCCCTGGTCCGGGTGATCCGGGACGCGGTCGGCGGGGCCGGGCTGCCCGCCGACGCCGTCCAGCTCGTGCCCGGCGAGAGCCGCGAGAGCGTACGCGAGCTGATGCGCGCCCGCGGCCTGGTCGACGTGCTGATCCCGCGCGGCGGTGCCTCCCTGATCCAGACGGTCGTGAACGAGTCGACCGTCCCGGTGATCGAGACCGGCACCGGCAACTGCCACGTCTACGTCGACGCGCACGCCGACCTCGACATGGCCGTCGACATCCTGATCAACTCCAAGGCGCAGCGGCCCAGCGTCTGCAACGCGGCCGAGACCCTCCTCGTCCACCAGGACATCGCCGCCGAGTTCCTGCCGCGCGCCCTGGACGCGCTCGCCGAGGCCGGGGTCACCGTGCACGCCGACGAGCGGGTGATGGCCTACGCCAAGGACTCCCGGGCCACGGTGGTCGAGGCCACCCCCGACGACTGGGACACCGAGTACCTGTCGTACGACATCGCCGCCGCCGTCGTCGACTCGCTGGACAGGGCGGTGTCGCACATCCGGCTGTGGTCCTCCGGGCACACCGAGGCGATCGTCACCACCTCGCAGCAGGCGGCCCGCCGGTTCACCCAGCTGGTCGACTCCACCACCGTCGCCGTGAACGCCTCCACCCGCTTCACCGACGGCGGACAGTTCGGCTTCGGCGCGGAGATCGGCATCTCCACGCAGAAGCTGCACGCCCGCGGGCCGATGGGGCTCCCCGAGCTGACCAGCACGAAGTACATCGTCACGGGCGACGGGCACATCCGCCGCTGAGCGCAGGGCCCGGCGGCCGGCCGGTGGGCAGGCGTCTCAGCAGGCGGATGAATTTCCATACCGTCTGCCCAAATTGACCCCCCAGGTCTACTCTGGATCCGTGCCGGAGGACGTGGGGGGCACGCCGTTCCCTGACGGCTGGGAGCCCGACGACGACCACGACCGCGGGGTGTCGGACGAAGAGTTCGCCTCCGTGGTCTTCGACGAGGCCTTCGTACGGGCGGCCGTGTTCCACGAGCCGACCGCCGTCGAGCGCCTCCTGGCCGCGGCCCAGGCGAGAGCCGAGGCCTCCGAGGCCGAGGCCCGCCGCGCGCACGCGAGAGGCGAGCACTACGACGACGGCTACGGCCCCGACCGGCACGGATTCGCCCACGACGGCGATCTCGACGACCTGGACGACCCCGACCTCCTCGACGGCCGCTACGGCGGCCCCGGGACGTTCGGCAAGCAGGTGCGCTGGCACCGGCCCGTGGCCTGGGTGCTCGCCGTGGTGATGGGCGTCGGCATGGTCGCGCTGGCCTTCGCGGCGGTCTACCGGGGCGGGTCCTCGGGCAGCCGCGACCAGGTGCCGCCACCCGCCTCGACCGGCCTGGAACAGGGCAGCGCCGCCGCGCCCTCCGCGTCCGCCGACTCCTCCCCGCCACCCGTCTCGGCGGTCCCCCGCACCCCCTGACCGCCCGCCGCCGACCCTGGTGAGAACCTGTCAGAAGTTGGCTCGCAGCAGGGCGTTTACCGGCGCTTGCCGAGACCTACCCTGAATATATGGGAGGGCCTGGAGACCCGCCCGAAGGGACACCCGAGGGCGCCCCCGGAGGTGCGGAGGACGAATACCGATCCGTCGTCTTCGACGAGTCGTTCGTCCGCGCTGCCCGCCTCCAGGAGTACTCCGCGCGGGAGCGGATGACCGACCACACCCCCGCCGTGCGCCGCCGCCCCCATCTGCACCGCGGACTGTCCCGGCAGGCCCTGGCCCTCGTCCTGCTGATCGCCCTCGCCTTCGCCACCGCCGTCTACATGAGCGTGCGCAGCCCCAGCCGGTCCACACAGCTCCAGCCGTCCGCCGTACCGCTGCGGATGACCGTCGTACCGCTCGCCCCGCGGGGCAAGGTCCCCGGGTCCACCGACCCCCAGTATCTGTACACGCACAGCCCCGCCGCCCACTACGCCGTCGGTGCCGAGGGCATCCCGCTGCCCGCCCATCGGCGCACCGCCCACTTCTCGGACGGCCAGGTCGCCACCGCCCTGCTCACCGCGAGGGACTACATCGTGGCCTCCTCCCTCGACCCGGCGGTGCTCACCGGCGGCGAGACCAACACCGTCCGTACGCTGCTCGCGCCGGACCAGCTCAACCAGTTCGACCAGAGCTTCGAGCACCCCGCCGCCGACGGTCAGCACGCCGCGACGGGCTGGCTGGTCCGCTTCGACCCGGCCCTGGCCGAGCTGGCCGACCCCGCGATCCGCGTCCAGGGCAGCCTCCAGGCCGTCGAGGCCGACTCGGCCACGCTGGAGGTCACGGCGGACCCCACCCTGGTCTACGCGCTCAAGCCGGCCGGTTCGGCCGCCAAGGCCCCGGTCTCGCTGTTCACCGTGCGGCGCGAGCTCCAGTTCCGCTTCGACCACGACGACCTGCGGCTGCGCCAGGTGCAGCTGGTCGCCTCGTCCGTCCAGGCCGGCCCGCTGTCCTGCACCGACGACTCCGCGGGCCGCTTCCACCCCCTGCTGGCCGGGCAGAGGGCGAAGCCGGGCGGCCCCTCCGGCACCGACCCGTACGCACCGGACGGCCCGACACCCGTGTGCGGCACCCTGGCCCCCGCCGCCCAGCCGAAGGTGTGACGCCGGCCCCGCTTGGCCTGGCGGTCAGCCGGCCGGCCCCGTGGCGGGTCAGTCCTCGTCGCGGCGCGGGGTGTCCGCCGGCGGCTCGTCCTCCGGGCCGCGGCTGTCCTGCGAGCCGCTCTTCGGCCCGTCGTTCTTCCCGCCCGCGTTCTGCCCGCCCGGGTTCCTCGCCCCGTCGTTCTTCGCGCCGTCCCTGGACGCGGACGCACCCGTGAAGCCGCCGAAACCCCGCCGGACCCGCTCACCCAGGTCGCCGGCGCCGCCCGCGAGGTCGCTGACCAGCTTCATGAGCGGGTCCTTGGAGCTCTTCACATGGCTGGCGTAGTGGTTCGCCGACTCGCGGAAGGAGTCGCTGACCGAGGTGTCCTTGTCCTCGGTGCGCCGCGCGTAGTGACCGTCCATGATCCGCTGGTAGTCCCGGGACTCGGCCCACTTCTTCAGCTCGGCCGCCCGCACGGTGGCGAAGGGATGGGTGCGCGGCAGCACGTTGAGGATCTTCAGCACGGAGTCGCGCAGGTCACCCGACTCCTCGTACTCCTCGGCCTGCTTCAGGAACGCGTCCACGTTCATCTCGTGCAGGTGGTTGCCGCCCGCGATCTTCATCAGGCCGCGCATCGACGCCCGCACGTCCTGACCGACCAGCAGCCCCGCCCGGTCGGCCGACAGCTCCGACTTGCGGAACCACTCGCGCAGCGCCGTGACGATGGCCATGATCGCTATGCTGCCCAGCGGGATCCAGGCCACCCGCACGGCCAGGTTGGTCAGGAACAGCAGGATGGTGCGGTACACCGCGTGGCCGGACAGGGCGTGGCCCACCTCGTGGCCGACGACCGCCCGCATCTCCTCCTCGTCGAGCAGCTCGACCAGGCCCGTGGTCACCACGATGATCGGCTCGTCCAGGCCGATGCACATCGCGTTGGGCTGCGGGTCCTGGTTGACGTACATCGGCGGGACCTTCTCCAGGTCCAGGATGTAGCAGGCGTCCCGCAGCATGTCGTTGAGGTGCGTGAACTGCTGGTCCGAGACGCGCACCGAGTCGGACAGGAACAGCAGCCGGAGACTGCGCTCGGGCAGCAGGCCGCTGAGGGCCTTGAACACCGTGTCGAAGCCGCTCAGCTTGCGCAGGGCGACCAGGGCGGAACGGTCGGCCGGATGCTCGTACGCCCGCGAGGAGATCCCCGGGAAGCGCGTGCGGCGGCGGCTCGGCACGCGCTCCTGTCCGTTGTGCTCGCGGCCTTCGTCGGACATGTGATCCCCCATGTGCGTCTGTGTCGCCCGATGTGCCCCCGAAGCAGGAGCCAGCCTAGGCGGAGATACCGTGGACGGGCAGCACAGCGAAGGAGTCCGCCATGGAGCACCACCCCGCAGTCGCACGGCTCGCCCAGGCCGCCGGGACCGCCACCCAGCATCAGGGATCCGGTGACCTGCTCCGGGTCGTCCTGATCGTGATGATCCTGGGGTGCGTCCTCGTCGGCTGGTTCCTGCTGCGCGGCTACAAGCGGAACGACGACTGAGCGTCCCGGAAGGTTCCCCGTCCGCGCCCGCCGTCCGCGCCCGCCGTCCGTGTCCACCGGGACGGGCCCCGTGCGTGCCGTGCCCGCCGAGGCCTCGCCGGCCGCCGCCCGCAACGGTGGAGTCGGAGTGAGGGGCGGTGAGGCGGACGCTTACGATGGGCGTACATCTTTATCCCGCCCACACCCGGATAGGTCTGCCGAAGATGAGCTTCCAGAGCACCGCTGCCCAGTTGGTCAACCTCGCCGAGGCCGAGG
This sequence comes from Streptomyces sp. NPDC006393, assembly GCF_040628575.1. Taxonomy (NCBI): domain Bacteria; kingdom Bacillati; phylum Actinomycetota; class Actinomycetes; order Kitasatosporales; family Streptomycetaceae; genus Streptomyces; species Streptomyces sp. NPDC006393. Next base: position 6,822 of record NZ_JBEXZD010000158.1, on the reverse strand, counting down.
GCGGCAACCACGAGAGTCTCAACCCCGCGGTGACGGGCGGAGCCGCACTCGTCATCCTGCTGCTCCTGCTGTGGGTCACCACTCGTTTCAACCGCGACCGCTGACCCCGCCGGGCGCCCGCCGGCCCGCCCCGGAGGCTCGCCGCCGGGGCCCGGGAACGGTAGTCGGCGAACTCCCGGCCGGGGCCCTCGGACCGGGCCGGTAGGGTCTGCACGCATGGGAGAGCAGGACATGCCTACCGGTCCGGCGAGTGACACGGTGAAGCACCCCGAGAACGGGCCCGGCAGCCGCCCCTCGTCGTCGGGCAAGCGCCGCCTGGGCGTCATGGGCGGAACGTTCGACCCGATCCACCACGGGCACCTCGTGGCGGCCAGCGAGGTCGCCGCGCAGTTCCATCTGGACGAGGTGGTCTTCGTGCCCACCGGCGAGCCCTGGCAGAAGACCCACCGCCATGTCTCCCCGGCCGAGGACCGCTACCTGATGACGGTCATCGCGACCGCCGAGAACCCGCAGTTCTCCGTCAGCCGCATCGACATCGACCGCGGCGGCCCCACCTACACCGTGGACACCCTGCGCGACCTGCGCGCCCTCAACCCCGACACCGACCTGTTCTTCATCACCGGCGCCGACGCCCTCGCCCAGATCCTGACCTGGCGGGACTCCGAGGAACTCTTCTCCCTCGCGCACTTCATCGGCGTCACCCGGCCCGGCCACCACCTCAGCGACCCCGGCCTGCCCGAGGGCGGTGTCTCCCTCGTCGAGGTCCCGGCCCTCGCCATCTCCTCCACGGACTGCCGGGCGAGAGTCGCCACGGGCGACCCCATCTGGTACATGGTGCCGGACGGAGTCGTGCGCTACATCGCCAAGCGCGAGCTGTACCGCGGCGAGTGAGCCGAGAGGGGCACCGGTGAACGACCGATACGACGCTGGGTACGAGGGCGACAGTTACGAGCTCGTCGGCTACGACGAGTACGGCCGGCCTGTCTACCAGCAGGTGCCGTCCCAGCAGACCCCGCAGCAGTCCTACGACGCCTACGGCCGTCAGGACCACCAGGGCTACGGCTACGACCCGTACGCGACCGGCGGGCAGCAGCAGCCCAGCCCGTCCGGCTACGACGGCGGCTACGGCGCGGGACCGCAGACCCCCGCCCCGTCGTCCCCCTACGAGCAGTACCCGCCGTACGACCCGCACCGTCCGCACGGCTCCCAGAGCCCCGGCGGCTCCCACGGCCACCCCGGCGCCTACGACCCCTACGGCACCGGCACGCCCGCCACCGGCGCGACGGCGGCACCGTACGACCCCTACGGCCGGACCGCGACCAGCGGACAGCAGCCCCGGGTCACCGAGCAGACCGCCTACATCCCGCAGCAGACCGGCCCGCAGCAGGCAGGACCCGCGCAGACCCCATCCGGAGCGGCCGGCCGGACGGCGGACGGGCCGGACCGGCCGGACGGTGACGAGCGGGAGTACCACACCGAGCAGTTCGCCTTCGTCGAGGAGCCGAGCGACGACTCCGAAGACGTCATCGACTGGCTGAAGTTCACCGAGAACCGCACCGAGCGCCGCGAGGAGGCCCGTCGTCGCGCCCGCAGCCGGATCATCGCCCTGGCCGTGGTGCTGGCCCTGGTCGTGGTGGGCGGCGTCGGCTACCTCTGGTACGCCGGCAAACTGCCCGGACTGTCCTCCGCCGACAAGAAGACCGGCACCGCCACCGCCGCCGGCGCCCAGAAACGCGATGTGATCGTCGTCCACCTGCACAACACCGCCAAGGGCGGGACCTCCACGGCCCTGCTCGTCGACAACGCCACCACCAAGCAGGGCACCACCGTCCTGCTGCCCAACTCCCTGGCCCTCACCGACGACGACGGCACCACGACGACCCTCGCCAAGTCGGTCCGGGACGACGGCTCCTCCGGCACCCGCGACCAGCTCGACACCGTCCTCGGCACGAACATCGAGGGCACCTGGCGCCTGGACTCCCCCTACCTCCAGAACCTCGTCGACCTGGTCGGCAACATCGAGGTGGACACCGACGCCGACGTCCCCGATCCGGACGCCAAGAAGAACGGCGCCACGACCCTCGTCCACCGGGGCAAGGACCAGACCCTCAGCGGCAAGATGGCCGTCGCCTACGCCACCTACCGCGCCTCCGGCGAGGCCCAGAACGCCCAGCTGGAGCGGTTCGGCCAGGTCATGCAGGGCGTGCTGCGCAAGCTGTCCTCCGACCCGCAGGCCGCCACCACGACCGTGCAGACCCTGGCGCAGATCCTCGACCCCTCGCTCACCGACAAGGACCTCGGCACCTTCCTCGCCAGGCTCGCCGACCTGGCCAAGGGCGGCGACTACCGGACGGCCCTGCTGCCCGTCGGCGGCGACGGCACGCTGAGCGCGAAGACCAGCGACAGCGTGGTCAAGGACATCCTCGGCGGCGCCGCGAAGAGCCCCGACCAGGGCTCGTCCGTCCGGGTCTCCGTCCAGAACGCCTCCGGCACCAGGAGCGACACCGACAAGGCACGCGTCGTCCTCCTCAACGGCGGCTTCACCTTCCTGGAGGCCGGCACCGCGTCCGCCGTCCAGCCGGCTTCCAAGGTCGTCTACGCCGATGCCGGCGACAAGGAGAACGCCACCGAGGTGGCCAAGACCCTGGGCCTGCCCGCCGGCTCCGTGACGAAGGGCACGGTCTCCTCCGGCGCCGACGTCTCGGTGGTCCTCGGCCAGGACTACAAGCCCACCTCAGCCCAGTGATCCGTTAATCACGTGGGGCGCCGTCGGCGGTCCGTGAGACCCTGGAAGGCAAGTGACCGCCGACGGAAAGCCCTGTAGTGACCGCAACCGACCGTTCCATCGAGCTCGTGAGCACCGCCGCCCAGGCGGCCGCCGACAAGCTCGCGCACGACATCATCGCCTACGACGTCAGCGATGTGCTGTCGATCACGGATGCCTTCGTCGTGGCGTCCGCACCCAGCGACCGCCAGGTCAAGTCGATCGTCGACGAGATCGAGGAGCGGCTCCTGAAGGAGCTCGGCGCCAAGCCGGTGCGCCGTGAGGGCGACCGCGAGGCCCGCTGGGTCCTGCTCGACTACGTCGACATCGTCGTCCACGTCCAGCACAGCGAGGAGCGTGTCTTCTACGCCCTGGAGCGGCTGTGGAAGGACTGCCCCGAGATCGAGCTGCCCGCCGACGCCCAGGCCACCCGGGGCAAGGCCGAGGAGCACGCCAGGCTGAAGGCCGCCGAGGAGTCGGCGGAGCCGGGCGGTGAGTGGCGGTGAGCGGGGCCGGTGACGGAACCGGCAGGACACCGGGCCGGGGCCGCCGCATCATCCTGTGGCGGCACGGCCAGACGTCCTGGAACGTGGAGCGCCGCTTCCAGGGCTCCACGGACGTCGAGCTCACCGAGACCGGTGTCGGCCAGGCCCGCCGCTCCGCCCGGCTGCTGGCCTCCCTGCGACCCGACGCGATCATCTCCTCGGACCTGAAGCGGGCCGCCCGGACGGCCGCCGAGCTCGCCGCCCTCACCGGCCTCGACGTCACCGTGGACGAGGGCCTGCGCGAGACCTACGCGGGCGTCTGGCAGGGGCTGACGCACGAGGAGATCATCGAGCGGTACGGCGCCGAGTACACCGCGTGGAAGCGCGGTGAGCCGGTGCGCCGGGGCGGCGGCGAACTGGAGACCGAGGTCGCCGACCGCGCCGCCCCGGTGGTGCTGCGGCACGTGGACAAGCTGCCCGAGGACGGCACGCTCGTGGTGGTCAGCCACGGCGGCACCATCCGCACCACCATCGGGCGCCTCCTCGGCCTGGAGGCCCACCACTGGGAGAGCCTCGCGGGGCTCGCGAACTGCTGCTGGTCGGTCCTCAGCGAGGGCGCCCGCGGCTGGCGCCTGCTGGAGCACAACGCCGGCACCCTGCCCGAGCCCGTCCTCGGCGACGACGACTGAGACCCGCCGGAACCGGGCCCCGGGACGCCCCGGCGGCCCCACGGGCCCGGATTTCACTTTCCGGCAGGTCACAGGCTAAAGTTCTTCTTGTTCGCCCCGCCGAGCGGGAAGAACACCAGGCGGCTTGGCCGCATGGCAGCAAGGGGCTATAGCTCAGTTGGTAGAGCGCCTGCATGGCATGCAGGAGGTCAGGAGTTCAATTCTCCTTAGCTCCACGGATCGACACTCTGTTGAGTTGTCAAAGATCGGTGATGAGAATCCCGTCCCGTCAAGGGGCGGGATTCTCGCGTTCCGGCGTGTACGCCACGATCCGGCACTCCGGCATCCCGTCGATCGACAGCGACACCACCGTCGTCCGCAGCTCCTCTCCCGACAGACGGCGGAACGTCTTCACGCGCGGCCCCGGGGGTATCACCTCGCCGCTCGCCCAGAGCTCGGCGAAGTACGGGCTGGCGGCCGACAGGGCGCGTATGAAGTCCTCCCAGACGGGCTCGCCGACATGTCTGCCGTAGTGGGACCGCAGCGTGGCCACCATCACCGGCAGCTCACGCTCCCGGTGGACCACGGGACAGGCGGCCGGGGGGAGCGTGAACAGCGTCCACAGCGCGTTCGGCACGGAGTCCTCGGACATCCGCGGCAACTGGAACAGGTCACGGAAGGCGGCGTTGGTCGCCAGGACGTCGTAGCGCGCGTTGTAGACCGCCGCCGGATGCGGATCGAGGGTGTCCAGAACGCACTGGACCTCTGGGCGGACCCGCTGCGCCGGCGGCAGCGGGCCCGGGTCGAAGGGCACCTCCGCCAGCCGGTACAGATGCTCCCGCTCCGGTGGCTCCAGCCGCAGCGTGCGTGCCACCGCGTCCAGCACCTGCGCGGAGGCGTTGATCGGCCGGCCCTGCTCCAGCCAGGTGTACCAGGTGACGCCCACGCCCGAGAGCTGGGCGACCTCCTCGCGGCGCAGCCCCGGTGTACGGCGGCGCAGGCCCGGGGCCATCCCCACGTCGGCCGGTGTCACCCGGGCGCGCCTGCTGCGCAGAAAGGCGGCCAGCTCCGGCCGGCGGCGCTGTGTCGTCGTCATCGTCACGTCCCCCGTCGTCACGTTCCTCATCGTCGAGGCCGGACTCGTCGCCTGCCAGGTGCTGTCGGTACCAGCATCAGCGGGCTCTCGGCACCCGTACCGAGGCGTCGCCAGGCTCGACGGCATGACGACACCCTCCCGGACAGGCCCGAATCCCGCCTCCGCGCACCCGCTCCGAAGTCCTGAGAACAGTAAAGCGCCCACCACTGACAGTCGGGCCCGGCCGCTGCTCGCCACCGTGCTCGCGGCCCAGTTCATGGCGCTCCTCGACGTGTTCATCGTCAACGTCGCCGCCCCGGCCATCGGCTCCGACCTGCACGCCTCCGGCGCCGATCTGCAACTGGTCATCGCCGGCTACACCATCACCTATTCGGTCCTCCTGATCACGGGAGCACGGCTGGGAGACCGGCTCGGGCACGGCCGGGTGCACCTGGCCGGACTGGCCTTGTTCACCGCGGCCTCGCTCGCCTGCGGCCTGGCCGGGGGAGCGGGCGCGCTGATCGTCTTCCGGCTGGTCCAGGGCGCCGGCTCGGCGCTGATGATCCCGCAGGTGCTCAGCCTCATCCAGCGCACCTTCACCGGTGAGGCCCGGGTGCGGGCGCTCGGCGCGTACTCGGCGGTGATCGCCGTCGGCGCGGCGGCCGGGCAGGTCGTCGGCGGTGTGCTGGTCAGCGCGGACCTGTTCGGCGCCGGCTGGCGCCCGGTGTTCCTCGTCAACGTGCCCGTGGGCGCCGTCCTCCTGCTCGTCGGACGGCGCGTGCTGCCGCGGGGCGGAGGGGCCGAGCGGCCGCCGGCGTCCGCCGCCGGCGCGCGGGTCCGGCCACGGGGCCTGGACCTGCCCGGCCTGGTGCTGCTGGGCGCGGCGGTCTCGCTGCTGACGGTGCCGCTGGTGCTCGGCCAGGAGGAGGACTGGCCCCTGTGGTCCTGGCTGTCGCTGGCCGCGTCCGCGGTGCTGTTCGCGGTGTTCTGCGGGTACGAGTCCCGGCTCGCGCGGCGCGGCGGAGCCCCGCTGATCACGCCTCGGGTGCTGCGCCTGCCCGGCATGGGCCTCGCCGTCTTCCAGGTACTGGCCGTCATGGCCGTGAACGGCGGCTTCCTCTTCGCGCTCACCCTGCACGTCCAGGGCGGCCTCGGCTACAGCCCGCTGCGGGCGGGCCTGACCTTCGCACCGACCGCCGCCGTCTTCGGCCTGGTCGGGCTGACGTGGCGGAGGTGGCCGGCGTCCTGGCAGCGGTGGCTGACCCCGTCCGGGTTCGTGCTCATCGCGCTGTCCGTGCCTGGTGTCGCGCTGGCGTTCAGGGGCGGCCACGGCGGGGGCGCCCTGCTCTACCTCGCCTACGCCGGTGTGGGCGTCGGGCTCGCGCTCGGCTTCAGCCCGACGCTCACCGGCGCGCTGGCCGCCGTACGGCCCGTAGACGCGGCGGACGCCAGCGGTCTGCTCGCCACCGTCGCGCAGCTCGGTCAGCTGATCGGCGTGGCGGCCTTCGGCACATTGTTCCTGAACCGGCTTGAGTCACTCGGGGCCCCCGGGGCGTATACCTCTGCGGAGGCGCTCTCGGCGTGCATGTACGCGCTGGCCGGGACGGCCGTGGCCGCCGCCGTGGCCGGACTGGTACCGAGGCGTCGCTGACCGTATTGGTCCGGCCGTGGCAGAATCAAACGGCCGGAAGGGGGCGCGGCCCGACGGGAGGGAGTAGCGATGCCTGCCAGCATCCTCGAGGAGGTCGGTCGCCTCCTCGATGCGGCGTTGACACGGGACACGGTCACCCGCCTCGTCTGCCCCTCCTGCGGCTCCCTCCACGTGGCGCA
>NZ_JBEXZD010000157.1:0-14272 GCF_040628575.1 Streptomyces sp. NPDC006393 | reverse complement strand
ACTTTACTTAAAGGATTATCATAATGTCTCAACAAGCTTGGACAGGTCAACTTGATTTAACCGTATTTAATAATGGAAGTCGTTCTGTTGCACGTGATATCTTTTTTGAAAAAGCATTAAAAGTTATTCGTCCAGTATATTTAAACGGATCAACCATCCCTACTTTCTATATTGTTAATGTCGGTGGTGGTTATCTTGACGGTGATCGTTATTCAATGAATTTTAATATTGAAGAAAATGCTAGTGTAACACTGACTTCTCAAGGTGCGACGAAAATTTATAAAACATTAAACGACAGAGTGGAACAGTATCAAACATTCCATTTAAAGCCAAACGCATACATGGAATATGTGGCAGATCCAATTATTGCATACGAAAATGCTAAATTTTATCAATACAATCGCTTTGACTTAGATCAAACCAGTGCCATGTTTTATACTGATATTCTTACACCTGGTTATTCATCAGAAGATAAAAACTTTTCATATAAGTATATGCATTTGGTAAATGAAATATACATCGATAATGAATTAGTAACTTATGATAACCTTATGTTAAATCCCGAAAAAAATTCAATAGATTCTATTGGTTATATGGAAAATTATACTCATTTAGGATCAGCTTATTTTATTCATCCTAATGTAAATCAAAGATTTATCGATGAGGTTTATGATCAAATTAAACATTTTGAGAAAGAATTAAATTGTCGACTTGGCATTTCACAATTACCAACACACGGGCTATCGATTAGAATTTTATCTAACCGTACACAGTATATTGAAAAGATCCTTGAAACAGTTCAAGCTTATATTGCTAATATGCTGTATGATAGAAATTTAAATTTCTTAAGAAAATATTAATGTGAATCAAGTGTCAAAATGATTAAAATTTAAAAAGGCTTGGTTGCCATTTGGTAACCAAGCCTTTCTTTATTTGAAAAATAAGGGGCGAAGCTAAATTATGTAATTAAGATGCTATTCAGTTTGTGGTTAATGGATCATTTTTATCGTATCTACAATAAGAAAACATTCATTAACCTTGAAACACACCCATTTTCCAATAAGTTTATAATGATAAACACCTATAATTCCCTAGCTACACGATAAAAGCGTAACAACTAATGCTCCACTTTCTTACTCAATTCCAAAACTTACTTTCCATCACAATTAATTATCTGAATTTGAACCATTAAATATAAAATATAATAAAACAAGTCACTTAGATATATTGTTCTAATTCATCAATGAGTTGCTTAATTTTATCCTTTTGTTCTTTTGTCACAAAAACTATTACTGTACGTTCGTCATGCACGCTTCTCTTTTTAGATAATAAATTTAACTCTTTTAGGAGCGGGGACAGCGCTGTGGCGGGTCGGCTGCCGCGCACCACGTCCTGCAGCGCGTCGCGCGCCTGAAGGAGATGCTGGTGCTCTTCCGTGCTGCCGCTGCCGCCGTGGGCCCGCTGCCAGGACCTGGCCGCTTCGGGATCCGCGAGCTGGTCCTGGACCGTTCCGTCGACCACCGGGGTGGTGTTGAGGAGCTCCAGCACCATGTCCTGCTGTTCTCGACCGGTCACCATCGCCGCCTCCTAACCAGATCGACCCACTTCACAGGTTACAGGCTACCCGCACGGAGCCCGGCGCCGCAGCGCGCAGCGCACACCCGCCCCAGGCCTGAGCCAGACAGACGTGCCTCGACCGCCCGAAGGGTGGCGACGAGGCGATGCGCTGGCTGATGACTGTTCACGGACGGAGGCTTGAGTCAGGGCCACGATCCGCCGCTCAAGAGCGGCGACGCCTCGACCTCCGAGATCTAACCAACTAAAAGCGCTTGACAGGTTAGGGTGAGCGTGCCCACACTGAATGCATAACCGTTGAAACTCGATAGAAGGGTTATCGACATGACCGCCGCAGTCCACCACCGCACCGCCACCGTCGACGGCCTCGAGGTCTTCTACCGGGAGGCCGGCGACCCCCAGGCGCCCGCGATCGTGCTCCTCCACGGCTTCCCGACCAGCTCGCACATGTTCCGGCATCTGATCCCGGCGCTCGCGGACCGCTACCACGTGATCGCCCCCGACCACATCGGGTTCGGCCAGTCCGCGATGCCCGCGGCGGAGGACTTCCCCTACAGCTTCGACGCGCTCACCGACGTCACCTCCGGCCTGCTCCAGCACCTGGGCATCGACCGGTTCGCGATGTACGTGCAGGACTACGGCGCCCCCATCGGCTGGCGGCTCGCACTCCGGGCCCCGCAGAGCATCACGGCGATCATCACCCAGAACGGCAACGCCTACGAGGAGGGCTTCGTCAAGCCCTTCTGGGACGGCGTCTTCGCCTACGCCAAGACCCCGGGACCGGACACCGAGGCCCCCCTGCGCAGCGCCCTCACCCCCGAGATCACCCGCTGGCAGTACGTGAACGGAGTCGCCGACACAAGCCTGGTCAGCCCCGACAACTGGATCCACGACCAGGCACTGCTGGACCGCCCCGGCAACGACGAGATCCAGCTCCGGCTCTTCCGCGACTACCCGACCAACGTGGACCTCTACCCGGCCGTCCACCAGTACTTCCGCGACTCCCAGGTGCCGCTGCTGGCCGTCTGGGGAGCGAACGACGAGATCTTCGGCCCCGCCGGCGCGGAGGCGTTCCGCCAGGACCTGCCCGACGCCGAGATCCACCTCCTCGAGTCAGGGCACTTCGCACTGGAGAGCCACCTCGGGACCATCACCGAGCACATCCGCGACTTCCTCGCCCGCGTCCTCCACTGACGCACAGGGCGTCGGAGCGGCTGGGGCGGTCTCGGACCGGATGCCCCCTCCCGCCGCGGCCGGCAAGGGACCCGCCATGCGACACCTCGCCCAACAGATCTTCAGCGCCCATCCGCAGACCGTGCGCGCCGCCCGCGACTTCGCGGTGCAGGCCCTCGACAGTTGGGGCGGCTGCCGACGCGACGACGACATCCGCCTCTGTGTCTCGGAGCTGGCCGGCAACGCCGTACAGCACGGGAGCCCGGACGGCCGTACGTACCTGGTCCGCCTTGTCCGGCACCAGTACTGCCTCCACGTCGAAGTCCACGACAGCGCACGCCACTTTGCAGTGCGTATTCCGCCCGCTTCGCCGAACGCGGAAGCGGGACGGGGCATGCACATCGTCCAAGAGCTGTGCGACGACTGGGGAGTACAGGCCCTTACTGGCAAGGGCAAGGCCGTCTGGACCTGCTTCCGCCGGCCCGAGGCCCACACCTCACGCTGCTCCTGCACGCCCTGACCGCCGACGGCACCCATCACACCCAGGCGGGTCCACCCGCCCCCCGACCACCCGCACCCCACACCCCCCACCCCTTACCCCGCACCCCTCACCCGGAAGGAATCCGCCATGGGACTGTCCTGGCAGCAAGGCCCCCTCTCCCCAGGCGCCGTCGGGCACTTCCTCACCCCCGAACCCCTGCCCGAGCGCCTCCTGTTCGCCGAGCGCCTGCGCCGCCGTATGCGCGTGAGGTTCAACGACACATGGATCGCCGACAGCGAGGACGTGATCCTGCTCCACGAGCCGGGCCGCTACCCCGTCGCCTACTTCCCCCGCGAAGACGTCGACGAGAAAGCCCTCGTCCCCGGCGACAAGGTCACCCACCACAAGGACCTCGGCGACACCGCCTGGTACGCCGTGCACGCCGGCGACCGCACCACCGAACGCGCCGCCTGGGAGTTCACCGCACTGCCCGCCCACGCCACCGACCTCCAGGGCCGGATCGCCTTCGCCTGGCGGGCGATGGACGCCTTCCACGAGGAGGACGAACGCATCCTGGGACACGCCGCGGACCCGTACCACCGCATCGACATCCGCAACACCTCCCGCACCCTGGAAGTCCGCCACGGCGACACCCTGATCGCCCGCTCGGAGCACCCGGTCGTGCTCTACGAGTCGGGCTTCGCCCCGCGCTGGTACGTCCCGCGCGCCGACATCGACGAGACCCGGCTGCGCCCGGTCCAGGGGCAGACCTTCTGCCCCTACAAGGGCCTGTGCGACTACTACGACATCGGCGACGCGCAGCGGGCCGCCTGGTCGTACCGCGACGCCTACCGGGAGGTCGACCGGATCAACGACCTGGTGTCGTTCGAAGCGGACAAGATCGAGGTCTACCTCGACGGCGAGCGCCTGCACCCCGAGCCCGGGCAGAACGTCATCTCCCACGGCGTCGACCGCGGCCTGGACATCGACGAAGTCAAGGCCCGCTGACCGCGACGAGGGCTCGTCCTCATGTCCTCCCGGGGTTCGAAAAACCTGGGATCACACACGGAAAGACGCATGCCAGAACGGTTCGGAAAGAGATCCTGCGCGCCCTGGCCGCAGGACCGGATCGATCAAAAGGAGGTGCTTCGGTGACCGCAGCACTGCGGGACAAGACAGTTCTCGTGGTGGGCCGCGGCAGCGGAATCGCCCGGGCCGTCAGCGACGCTGCTCTGCGGGAAGGGGCCCACGTGATCGCGGCCGGGCGAAACGGGGCCGCCCTGCACAAGAGCTACCGGGAAACGTCCGTCACTGTCGCCACTGTCGACGTGACCGACGAGGAGTCGATCAAGGCCCTGGCGGCACAGGTCGGAGGCGTCGACCACGTGGTCTCCGCGGCTTCCGCCCGTGCCCGGGGCACCGTGCCCGAGCTGACACCGGACGCGATCCTGCGGTCGTTCCACACCAAGGTCGTCGGTCCGGTCATGCTCGCCAAACACTTCGCGCCCACCATGCCCGAGGGCGGCTCCTTCGTCCTGCTCTCCGGTGTGGCCGCGCTCGAGCCCGACCCCGGCTTCCTCGCCGTCGCCGCGACGAACGGCGCCGTCAACACCGTCGTGCGGTCCCTGGCCGTGGAACTGGCGCCGATCAGGGTCAACGCCGTCTCGCCCGGCACGATCGACACCGGTGCGTGGGACGCCCTCGGCGATCAGGGCAAGGCCGAACTGTTCGGCCGGCTGACCAGGGCCAACCCCACGCGTCGCATCGGCACTTCGGAGGACGTGGCTCACGCGATCCTCTTCGCGCTGACGAACACCTTCCTGACCGGCGTCTGCCTGCCCGTCGACGGCGGACAGCCCCTCGTCTGACCGCATCGGTCCACCCGCCGGCCGTCGGGACCAACTGCGCGAGCACACCGGTCTCCCGACGGCCCACCCACTGACGCGGCCACAGACCAACGCACCACGACCCCGCCGTTCCATGAGGTACGGCCCGAGGAGATGCACGATGATCCGGTTCGACGCGGTGACGAAGACCTACCCCGACGGGACGGTCGCCGTGAACGCCCTCAGCCTGGAGGCGGCCACGGGCGAGACCACCGTTCTCATCGGCCCCTCCGGCTGTGGCAAGACCACCTCGCTGCGCATGGTCAACCGCATGGTCGAACCGACATCCGGCCGGGTATGGCTCGACGACCGGGACACCGCCACGATCGCACCCCACGACCTACGGCGCGGCATCGGCTACGTCATCCAGCAGGCCGGGCTGTTCCCCCACAGGACGGTCCTGGACAACATCGCCACCGTCCCCGTGCTGACCGGGCGAACGCGGCGCCAAGCCCGCTCCCGCGCCGCGGAGTTGCTCGAGCTGGTCGGCCTGTCCGCCGACCTCGCCGGCCGCTACCCCGGCCAGCTCTCCGGCGGCCAGCAGCAGCGCGTCGGCGTCGCCCGGGCCCTGGCGGCCGACCCGCCGGTGCTGCTCATGGACGAACCCTTCAGCGCCCTCGACCCCGTGGTCCGCGAACAGCTCCAGAACGAGTTCGTCCGTCTCCAGCACGACCTCGGCAAGACGATCGTCTTCGTCACCCACGACATCGACGAGGCCGTCAAACTCGGGGACAAGGTCGCGGTCCTGGCCACCGGCGGGACCCTCGCCCAGGTCGACGGCCCGGCCGAACTCCTGTCACGGCCCGCGAGCCCCTTCGTCGCCTCGTTCCTCGGCCGTGACCGCGGTTATCGGGCCCTGACCTTCGCCGGGGCCGGACCCCTTCCGCTGACCGACGAGCCGACGGTCCGTCTCGGCGACCCCGTCTCCCTGGCCCGCGAGCGGCAGTCCGACGGCTGGGTCCTGGTCCTCGACGACCACGACACCCCCCGAGGGTGGGTGGCCCCAGCCCTCCTGACCGCTCGTCAGGCCACCTGCACGCTCACCCCGGACATGGTGAATCCGGGCGGTACCCTCGCCACCGCCCACGGCACGCTGCGCGAGGCCCTGGACGCGGCCCTGTCCTCACCCAGTGGACGCGGAGTGATCGTCCACGAGAACGGGCGACTGGCCGGAACCATCACCGCCTCCCAAGTGCTCTCCCGCGTCGAGAGCCGGGCCACCCGCTTGCGCACAGCCGAACTCCGACTCGCCGCCACGACCGACACCACGGCATCGAAGGCATCTAACGCATCTAAGGCATGAGCATGAACCAGCTCTGGACCTACTTCACCACCCACCAGGACCAGATCCTCGGCTGGGCCGGGACCACCGTATGGCTGGCCGTACTTCCCGTCGCGGTCGGCCTCGTCCTGGCCCTGCCCTGCGGCTGGCTCGCCCACCGCCATCGAGCCGTCCGCGCCCCGCTGACCTCGGGCCTGGGAGTGCTCTACACGATCCCCTCCTTGGTCATGTTCCTGGTCATCCCCGACATACTCGGCACCAGGATCCTCTCCCCCGTCAACGTCGTGACCGCCCTGACCCTGTACACCTTCGCTCTGCTCGTACGGAGCGTCCTCGACGGCCTGGACTCCGTTCCGCAGTCGATCCTGGCGACGGCAACCGCCATGGGACACACCACCCGGCAGCGCCTGCTGTCCGTTCAGTTGCCGCTCGCGCTGCCGGTCATCGGGGCCGGGGTGCGGGTCGCGGCCGTCTCCAACGTCAGCCTCGTCTCCGTCGCCTCCGTGATCGGAACCGCCCAGCTCGGTCAGCTCTTCCTCGTCGGCAACAACACCGGTTCGCTGCCACCCGTCCTGCTGGGCCTGGTGGCCTTCGCCGCCATCGCCCTCCTCTTCGACCTGGTCGTCCTCGCGGCCGTCCGGCTGCTGACGCCATGGCGGGCGGTGACCGGATGAACCTCGCCCTCCGCAGCGGGCTGCCCGGGCCCGGCCGCGTCCTCGTCTGGTTCAACGATCCGCTGAACTGGTGGGGACCGGGCGGACTGGTGGCCGACGCCCGCCAGCACATCGTGTACACCGTCATGGTTGTCGCCCTGGCAGCCGTGATCGCCCTGCCCACGGGCCTGGTGATCGGCCACACGGACCGTGGCACCCTGCTCGTCGCCGGAATCGCGAACGGCCTTCGCGCCATACCGGCTCTGGGACTGCTCATCCTCCTGGTCGTGGTCCTGTCCCCGCACATTCACGTCCAAGGCGGTGTGCCGGGCATCCTCGCCCCCGGCAGCGTGCCCTACTTCGTGCCCGCAGCCATGGTCCTCGTCCTGATCGCCGTACCGCAGATCCTGACCAGCACCTACGCCGGCGTCCAGGCCCTCGATCCCGCCGTCCGTGACGCGGCCCGAGGGTGCGGCATGACCCCGCTCCAGATCATCCTCAAGGTCGAACTGCCCACCGCGGCCCCACTGATCATCTCCGGCATCCGCAGCGCCACTCTTCAGGTCATCGCCACACTGACCGTCGCCGCCTACGCGCCACTCGTGGGCGGACTGGGACGGCTGATCGTCGATGGCCAACAGGACCTGGCCGACCCCCGCTACGGCTACCCCGCGATGCTCGCCGCCGGCATCACCGTCGCCGGGCTCGCCGTCGCCGCCGACGCTGTCCTCGCGCTCGCTCAGCGCAAGGCCACCTCACCGGGACTCGCCCCGGCCGACACCCACCTCACACCACGCCGCCGGCCGCACCCCGGCCCCGGCCGCATCCCCGCCACCTCCAAGGAACTCACATGAGGCGCCTCCTGCCCGCAGCACTCGTCCTGGCCACCGCACTCGTCACCGGCGCATGCGGAGCCCCCGGCTCCTCCTCCGGGACCACCGTCCCGCACCCGGCCACCGGGGCAGGCGCCGACGCCGAGGCAGCGGCTCCCCTCCCGGCCTCCCCGGGGAAGGTGACCATGGGGTCGGCCGACTTCCCCGAGTCGGAACTGCTGGCACATCTCTACGCCGGCGCGATGAGGGCCCGCGGCGTCGTCGTACAGCTCCACGCCGACATCGGCGAGCGCGCCGCCTACATGAGCGCCCTCAGGGAGGGCTCCATCGGCGCGGTACCCGAGTACACCGGCGCCGTCCTCGCGTATCTGGCCCCTGGGCAGAAGGCCACCAGCCCTCAGGACATCTACACCCGACTGCGGCGCAGCGCCCAGGCACAGGGCCTCGCGGTCACCGACTACGCGCCCGCACAGGACGTCGACACCATCACCGTCACCAGGGCCACCGCCGACAAGTACCACCTGAGCAGCATCGGGGACCTGCGGAACGTCGCAGGCCGACTCAGGCTCGGAGCCCCCCAACCGCTGCTGACCGTCTCCTACGGCGTACCCGGCCTGAAGAAGGTGTACGGCGTCGCCTTCAAGCAGTTCGTCGCGCTCGCCCCGACCGGAACGATCACCCAGACGGCGCTGCGCAACGGCACCGTCGACGCCGCCGACATCTTCTCGACCGATCCGGCCATCTCCCGACACGGCTTCGTGTCCCTGAGGGATCCGCAGAATCTCTTCGCCGCCCAGAACGTCGTGCCCCTGTTCAAGCGGGACGTCCTGACTCAGCCCATGGCCGATGCCTGCGACGCCGTTTCGGCCAAGCTGACCACGGCCGTCCTCGGCGCACTCGACGCACAGGTCGCCAAGGGTGCCGCCCCCGACGCCGTGGCCCACACATGGCTCTCCGCCAACGGTCTGGCGTGAATCACGATCCGCTTCCCGGCCAACCCGCCACAGGCGGCGTCGCCGTCCCTTCGACCATGGAGCAGGATCGTCGGAGCCCCCAGCCCCCAGCGCTCAGCGCCCGCGGGCGAACGGAGCCGTGCCAGGCGGCCGTCTCGCTCCGTCCCGTGCCCGGCACCGAAGCCATTCGGCACAACCATCGACACCGACGAGAGGCGTGCAGTTGTCAACTGACGAGCAGGATCCCTACGTTCTCGACCCCTCAGGCCACGACATACCCGCGGAGGGTGCCCGGCTCCGCGCCCGAGGTCCCGTCACGAAGGTGATGCTCCCCGGCGACATCCCGGCATGGTCGGTCACCAGCCAGACCGCACTCGAAGAGCTTCTGACCGATCCGCGGGTCTCGAAGGATCCCCGCCGGCACTGGCCCCCGTTCATCGCAGGGGAGATCACCCCCCAATGGCCGCTGTACGCCTGGGTGTCGGTCACCAACATGTTCACCGCTTACGGCAGCGACCACCGCAGGCTGCGCCGCCTGGTCACGCCGGCCTTCACAGCCCGCCGGACCGCGCAGCTGCGCCCCCAGGTCGAGCGCATCGTGACGAGTGTGCTGGACGATCTGCCCCGCGCCGCGGTCAACGGCGTGGTGGATCTACGGCAGCACTTCGCCCACCTCATCCCGGTACAGGTGATCACGCAGCTCATGGGCGTTCCCGAGGGCTCCATGGCAGCGGGCTTCCGCGCCTGCGTCGACAACATCTTCAACACCGGACTCAGCCCACAGGAGGCCGCCGATAACTACCACACCACCTACAGCCTGCTCAACGACCTGGTCGAACACCGCAGGAGGCAGCCGGGTGACGATCTCACGAGCTATCTGGTCTCCGCCGGTGACAGCAACGAGTCACTGACCGAGGCAGAAGTCGTCGACACCCTGCTTCTGATCATCGCCGCCGGCCACGAGACCACCGTGAACCTGCTCGACAACGCCGTCTTCGCCCTGCTCACCGAGCCGGACCAGTACGACCTCGTCCGCACCGGCCAGGTCGCCTGGACCGACGTCATCGAGGAAAGCCTGCGCGTCGACGCCCCGGTGGCCCACCTGCCCCTGCGCTACGCCGTCGAGGACGTCACCGTAGCGGGCACGACCATCGCGAAGGGAGACGCCATCCTGGCGTCCTACGCGGCGGCCGGTCAGGACACCGAGCGCCACGGGCCGACCGCAGGAGTCTTCGACGCGACCCGCAAGGACAAGGACCACCTCGCCTTCGGCTACGGCGTGCACTACTGCCTGGGGGCACCGCTGGCCCGTATGGAGGCGGCGACCGCGCTCCCGGCACTGTTCGAGCGCTTCCCTTCCCTCGCACTGGCCGTGCCCCCAGGAAGCATCGAGCCCGTCTCCTCGTTCATTTCCCAGGGACACCGGAGCCTGCCCGCGACGCTCGCCAGGGACAGCGACGCGGCGCCGCGCACAAGGGGCCACCGGACCAGGGGCCATCACCGTGATGATGCCGACGAGGAAGGGAACACGTCATGCGCATAGCCGTCGTGGGGGCCGGGGGTGTCGGGGGCTACTTCGGCGCCCGGCTCGCCGCAGGAGGCCACGAGGTCACGTTCGTCGCCCGCGGCCGGCATCTGGAGGCCATACGGGAACGCGGGCTGCTGGTCCGCAGCCCGCTGGGCGAACTCAAGGTGCCGGCGACGTCGGTGGTGCCGACCATCGCGGAACTGGGACCCGCCGACGTGGTGCTCGTCGCCGTGAAACTGTGGGACACCGAGAACGTGGCGGCCCAACTGCGCGACGTCGTGGACGCGGGCACCCGCGTCATCTCCCTGCAGAACGGTGTCCGGAAGGACGCGGTGCTACGCCGGTGCCTGCCGGCGGAGGCCGTGTGGGGCGCCGTCTGCTACATCTCGGCCGTCATCGAGGAGCCGGGAGTCGTCGCCCACCACGGCACGATGCAGAAAGTGGTGTTCGGCTCCTACGACAACTCGGACGCCCGTCGGGCCGGCGCCTTCCTCGACGCATGCCTCTCCTCCGGCATCGAGGCGGAACTCAGCTCCGGCATCGAACGGGTCATCTGGGAGAAGTTCGTTTTCCTGGTGGGGCTCTCGGCCACGACGACCGCCGTACGCCAGCCCATCGGGGTGATCCGCTCCGACGCTCATACCCGGGAACTGCTGCGCGGTGTGATGGCGGAGGCCGTGGACGTGGGCCGTGCCGCCGGGGTGGCGCTGGACCCGGGCCTCCCCGACGAGCGGCTCGCGTTCTGCGACACCCTGCCGGCCACGATGACCTCCTCGATGCACAACGACCTGACGCAGGGCAACCGCCTGGAACTGCCCTGGCTCAGCGGCAGCGTCGCCGACCTCGGCAGCGAGTTCGGGATCCCTACGCCACGGAACCGGACGATCGCCGATGTCCTGGCACCCTACGAGCTGGGACAACCGGATCCGGGCCGCTGACCGCGGGGCGGAACCCCGGGTCGTCGGATCCCGCCGTCCTCCGGGCAGGCCCGCCTGGCTCCGGAGGGCGGCCGGATCCAGACCCGGGTCCTGCCCGGCCGCCGATCGGTCCGCCGTAGGCGTCGACGTCCAGCAGCCGTCCGAGGGCGGCGGAGCTCGACCCCGGGCCGACACCGCATGTCGTTGTCTGCGCTGGTCGCTGACGCGCTGCGCGCTACCTCGAAGACGCCCACCGGAACGATCAGCAATCGCCCAAGAAGGAGGCCTGACATGACGACCGAAGGAGTCGAGGCCGTGTTCCTTACGACGCACAACTGGCCCCCGTCGTCGAGGTGGTCACGC
Source organism: Streptomyces sp. NPDC006393 (assembly GCF_040628575.1). Lineage (NCBI taxonomy): Bacteria > Bacillati > Actinomycetota > Actinomycetes > Kitasatosporales > Streptomycetaceae > Streptomyces > Streptomyces sp. NPDC006393. Next base: position 2,628 of record NZ_JBEXZD010000157.1, on the reverse strand, counting down.
CGTTCGAGGACACCCATGACGGGACCAAGGAGATGACCGTCCGCGATCCCGACGGGCGCCTGTGGAGCCTCCAGGCTCCCGCCAAGAACTGATTGCGGCCAAGAGGGAACACCATGGCGCACGAGCAGACAGAGGCACCGGACGACACCGCGGTGCGGACCGCCCTCTGGCGGGCGATGCACCTCCAGGTCGACTCGCCTCCGCATGTGCTCGAGGACGAGATCGGCCCCGCGGAGCCGGCTTCAGAGACGCCCGGCACGTACCGGGGACTCTGCTCGCCGAGCGCTACTTCACCGACCGGACCGACGGCCTCCGCCCGTCGAGCGGAGAGAACCTCCCGCTGGCCACCACCTGATCGACTTTGCCGTTCTGGGCATGGCCGCTTGGACTGCCAGTGGCGACCGGATGATCGGCTGTACGAGGATCGGTGAGATGGGCGGACTGGCCGGACTGTGGTGTGCGCGGCAGGACAACGGGTTGTACTGGACGGTCCTGATCGATGAGGGCGGCACGGGCTGGGTCGAGTTCGGACGCCGAGCGGACTACCAGTCGGTCACCGAGTTCACCTGGGCGGTGTCCGGCCCGGATCGCATCGAGTTCGTCTTCGGGGAGTGCCGCGAGGTCGAGGACGGCCAGGCCCTGCGCCCGCGGCCGGCCGAGGAGCGCTCTGTGCACCGGTTCACGGTCGGTGAGCGGGAGGGTCTCGGGGGGCCGGTGGCGGTCCTCACCCTGGACGGGCCGCTCATGAGTGCCCGGGAATTCACCGGCCGGGCGCCGGTCAGTTCGGCGTGAGTGCCCGCGCGGGCCGGGTGCGGTGGCCCTCCCGGTACGTGCGGCAGCCGGCCGGCGGTGTGCCTGACGGGTTCCTCGAGGATCAGGACGGCCGGGTCGTTCCGTCCAGGCGGACGACGACCATGGCGATGTCGTCGCGGGCGCCACTGGCGAGGTCGAGGCGGGCCAGGAGGGCGTCGGCAAGGTGTTCCGCGCCGAACTCGGTGCAGGTGGCGAGGGCGGAGGTCAGTCGGGCCAGACCGGCATCGATGTCCTCCATACGGCGTTCGATCAGGCCGTCGGTATAGAGGACGAGGGTGTCGCCGCAGGCGTAGGTCGTGGTGGCCTGGGGGCGGGGGACGTGTTCGGAGCGGGCGCCCAGCGGTGGGTCGCTGGCCTGGTCGAGCAGCTCGCAGGAGCCGTCCGGGTGCAGCAGGACCGGCGGGGGGTGACCGGCGCTGCTGTAGATCAGCAGTTGGCTGTGGCAGTCGACCAGTACCTGGACGACGGTGGCGGCCAGTGCTCCCTCGACCGAGCGCGCGTACAGCCCCAGCACCTCCAGGGCCTGCGCGGGGCCGTGGACGGTACGGGTGGCGGCGCTCAGCGCGCTGCGGAGCATGCCCATGACGGTGGCGGCCGCCAGTCCGTGGCCGACCACGTCACCCACCGCGACGGCGAAACGGCCCGAGCACAGGTCGACCACGTCGTACCAGTCGCCGCCCACGTTCAGGGAGCCGGCCGCCGGCAGGTACCGCACGGCGACGTCCGGGTGCTGGGCCAGGTCCGGAGAGTGGAGCATGGCTTCTTGCAGGGCGAGGGCGATGCGCCGCTCGCGGGCATGAGCCTGCCGCAGTTCCTCGTTCAACCGCTGCAGCTGCCGCGCCCGCGCGTACAGCTCGGCTTCCATGGCCGCCTCCCTGCCGGGACTGATCGACGGCATGTGCGCCGTGCGGCGGGCCAGGACGACGGGGGTCATGTCCTCCGACCGGTGGATGATCCAGGCGACCTTTCCGTCCGGGCCGAGGATGGGCACGTTGATCGCGGACCACCACCGCTCCTTGAACACCTCGGGATTGCCGGCGACCGGGATGTCGTACTTCTGCAACGGCATCTGATCGGTCTGGCCGCTGGACAGGACACGATGCAGTGAGGATTTCAGCGTCGCCACCCCGTCGGCCTCCGGGTCGGCGGGGTTCTCCGGGAAGGTGTCGAAGAGGTACTGCCCGACCAGCTCGGCCCGGCTCCGGCCGGTCACCTCGCAGAAGGCCGGGTTGGCATCAGCGATCACCAGGTCCGGGCCGAGCACCAGGCACGGGCTTGGAAAGGCGGTGAACACCGCCGTGTAGTCGATCTCCGGTGCCGTCACGCACATTCCCTGTGGATTGCTCACCCCTTCTTCAATTTACGAAATACCCAGTTCCCGCGCCCGCCGAGCCGGCTCATGGACAGCGGGCGGCGGCTGCGTGCGCTCAACGGACGCACCCTGCGATCGGGGCCCACCCCACGTCATACGGGAGGGTCTGCGCGGGGCCTCACGGGGCCTGTGAGTGTGAGGCCACCCATAGGAGCCAGATCACATCCTACCGAGGATCGTAGAAGGCAGACCGGATTCTATGTGGCCACAAGGTCTGATAACGGCACATTCTGGACATCTCTCCGATGTCGGGTAGTACGTCACACCTTTGCACCCCACCCCAGCCCTGGCTAAACATGGTCGTCGTTGCACGGCAACCGGGCAGGACGGAACCCCATCCCTCCACCGCCCGGACCGGAGCAGCACCGGGGCCCCGCCCCCGTGCCACCGCCACGACAGTGGCCGGCACCCTGACGACGACCCCCCACCGGAGAGTTCCTTGC
>NZ_JBEXZD010000156.1:0-14477 GCF_040628575.1 Streptomyces sp. NPDC006393 | reverse complement strand
TCGAGGAGTCGTAGCCGATCTCGAGGATCTTGCTGCGGACCAGGGTCGCGATGTCCGCGTAGGCCTTGGTCGTGACCTCACCGGCCACATGCACCAGGCCGGTGGTGATCAACGTCTCCACCGCGACCCGGGAGGTCGGGTCCTCGCGCAGCAGTGCGTCGAGAATGGTGTCACTGATCTGGTCAGCGATCTTGTCGGGGTGACCCTCGGTCACGGACTCCGAGGTGAACAGGCGACGGGACACAACGCTCCCTGGGGTTGCAGCGGCTGCTGGCTGATCATTGGTGGACGGCACGGGGGCTGCGCCCTGCGCCGTCCGGAAAACAGTTTATCGGTCGCGCTCGGCCACCGGCCCACCCGTCTCGCCTCTCGGGCCCACTGTGACCTGCGGCACGGGCATTGTGCCCAATGCCCGGCGACCTTGAACAGGGCGCCGCCGCCCGAGTACGGGGTCCGGGTGAATCGGCCGGGGACGGGGTTTCAACGCAGCCTGGCGGCCACGAGGTCCCACACCGTGTCGGCCAGGGCCTCCTTCGGCCCGTGCGGCACGGGGGTCTCGGCGCCGTCGGCGGCCAGCACCACGGCCTCGTTCTCCTCCGCGCCGAAGGTCTTGCGCTCCCCCACCTCGTTGACCACGAGGAGGTCGCAGCCCTTGCGCGCGAGCTTCCTGCGGCCGTTGGCGAGGACGTCGTCGGTCTCGGCGGCGAAGCCCACGATCACCTGTCCGGGGCGCGCCCGGTCGGCCGATATCTCCGCGAGGACGTCCGGATTGCGGACCAGGGCGACGGGCTCCGGCTCGCGGTCGTCCTTCTTCTTGATCTTCCCGGTCGCGTAGGTGGCGGGCCGGAAGTCGGCGACGGCCGCGGCCATGACCACCGCGTCGGCGTCCCTGGTCGCCTTGAGCACCGCCTCGCGCAGCTCCACGGCCGTCCCCACCGGGACGACGTCCACGCCCGCCGGGTCGGGCAGGCCGGTGGTGTTGGCGGCGATCAGGGTCACCCGGGCGCCCCTGGCCGCCGCCGTGCGCGCCAGGGCGTAGCCCTGCTTGCCGGAGGAGCGGTTGCCGAGGAAGCGGACCGGGTCCAGCGGTTCCCGGGTGCCGCCGGCGCTGATGACGACATGCCGGCCGGCCAGGTCGGGCTCACTCACGCCGCGGGCCAGGACACGACGGCAGACCTCGAAGATCTCCGCCGGGTCGGGCAGCCGGCCCTTGCCGGTGTCGACGCCGGTGAGCCGGCCGACGGCCGGCTCGATGACGACGGCGCCGCGCCGGCGCAGCGTCGCCACGTTCTCCTGCGTGGCCGGGTGCTCCCACATCTCGGTGTGCATGGCCGGGGCGAAGACCACCGGACAGCGGGCGGTGAGCAGCGTGTTGGTCAGGAGGTCGTCGGCGAGGCCGTGGGCGGCCTTGGCGAGCATGTCGGCCGTGGCCGGGGCCACCACCACCAGGTCGGCGTGCTGGCCGATGCGGACGTGCGGCACCTCGTGGACGTCGTCCCAGACCTCGGTGGCGACCGGGTTGCCGGACAGGGCGGACCAGGTGGCGGCGCCGACGAAGTGCAGCGCGGAGGCGGTGGGGACGACACGGACGTCGTGTCCGGACTCGGTCAGCCGGCGCAGCAGTTCGCACGCCTTGTAGGCGGCGATGCCGCCGCTGACCCCCAGAACGACCTTGGGCTTGCTCACCGGGCCTCCCGCACTCGGCACACACACGACACGCACGCCTCGGCTCATCGGCGTACGCGTCCATGCTGCATCATCGCCGCTTCATCGCGGGACGAGCCTGTCCCGCACCCCGAGCACACCACACCCCGAGCACACCACAGGCCCGGCAGCCGCGCTGCCGGGCCTGTGGGAAAAAACACTTACTGCCCCGGGCCCTCGACGGCCTCGGAGGTCAGCAGACCCGCGTTGATCTCGCGCAGGGCGATGGAGAGCGGCTTCTCGTGGACGTGGGTGTCGACGAGCGGACCGACGTACTCCAGGAGACCCTCGCCGAGCTGCGAGTAGTACGCGTTGATCTGGCGGGCTCGCTTGGCCGCGTAGATCACGAGGCTGTACTTCGAGTCGGTGGCCTCGAGGAGCTCGTCGATCGGCGGGTTGATGATGCCCTCGGGCGCGGAGATGGAAGAGGACACGCTCTACCTTCCGATGGATGGGAAAGATTCAGTCGGTGTGCGATCACCCGGTGCGACCATCATGATCACACCACCACGGTGACCGTCACGATCACACAACGTCCATCAAGGCTAGCAGCTCGCGCGCCACGTCCTCGACGGAGGTGTTGACCAGGGTCGTATCGAACTCCGGCTCGGCCGCCAGCTCGACCTTCGCCGCCCGCAGCCGGCGCTCGATCACCTCGGGCGGCTCGGTGCCCCGGCCGGTGAGGCGGCGCACCAGCTCCTCCCAGGAGGGCGGGGCGAGAAACACCAGCTGGGCCTCGGGCATGGACTCGCGGACCTGCCGGGCGCCCTGGAGGTCGATCTCCAGCAGGACCGGCTCGCCCGCCTCCAGGCGGTCCAGCACGGCGGCGCGCGGTGTGCCGTAGCGGTTGCCGGCGAACTCGGCCCATTCCAGCAGCTCGCCGTTGGCGATCAGCTTGTCCATCTCGTCGTCGGTGACGAAGAAGTAGTGGACGCCGTGCTGCTCGCCGGGGCGGGGCTTGCGGGTCGTCGCCGACACCGAGAGCCATACCTCGGGGTGTTCCTTGCGCATATGGGCGACGACCGTGCTCTTGCCGACCCCGGAGGGGCCGGAGAGCACGGTCAGCCGCGGACGTGCGTCCGGGGGGACGGGGGACGTCCCCCGGGGTGTTACAGCCATGCAGCGATTATTCCAGCAATCCCGGAGTGCCCGGGACTCCCTTCCCGACGGACCGGGGTTCAGGAGCCGGTGCTGCCGAACTCACGCTCCAGGGAAGCGATCTGGTTGGAGCCGAGGCCGCGGACCCGACGGCTCTCGGAGATGCCGAGTCGCTCCATGATCTGCTTGGCGCGGACCTTGCCCACGCCCGGCAGGGACTCAAGAAGGGCGGACACCTTCATCTTGCCGATGACGTCGTTTTCCTGGCCCTGCTTGATGACCTCGTGCAGGGAGGCGCCGGAGTGCTTGAGTCGATTCTTGACCTCGGCCCGCTCCCGGCGAGCCGCGGCGGCCTTTTCGAGCGCGGCTGCGCGCTGTTCAGGGGTAAGGGGCGGAAGAGCCACGCCTACGTCACCTCGGATGTCGAACTGTCGGATACGGACCGGTGAGGAACCTAGTCGCCCCACACCTGGGGAGCCACGAGCAACACGCTTGCCCGTTCTCCCCCACTGCCTCGAGGGCGTGGGAGGTGGCCCCACTCGACGGAGACTAGCGGTCAAGGACGCCAGAGTCAGCGAGAACAGCGGAAAAGTCCTGGTCAGCCTCAGTGAGGACGGACATTTAGGACATATTGCCTCGGATTTGAGAATGTATCCAGACTCAAGCGGCCCCGGATCGCGCCCGGGGACTCAGCCGGAGGCCACCGCGGCCCGGATCTGGTCGGCGAAGCGTTCCGCCGCGTCACGCAGCGCGACGACGTCGGGACCGTGACGAAGAACACCCCGGCTGACGTTCGGGACCACCGTGCGCACCGCGGGGCCGAAGACCGCGGGGAGATCGGCCGGGGTCGCCCCCTGGGCTCCGATCCCGGGCGCCAGCAGCGGCCCGTTGATGTCCAGGTCGTACGACGACAGGTCGCCGAGCGTGGCCCCCACCACCGCGCCGAAGGAGCCCATCGGGTTCTCCCCCGCGTTCTCCCGCGCCAGGTGCGCGAGCATCGTCGCACCGATGTTCCGGCCGTCGGGCCGGACCGCGTGCTGCACCTCGCCGCCCTCCGGGTTGGAGGTCAGCGCCAGCACGAACAGGCCCGCGCCGCTCTCCCGCGCCAGCTCGACCGCGGGCTTCAGCGAGCCGTACCCGAGGTACGGCGAGACGGTCAGCGCGTCCGAGAACAGCGGCGCGTCCTTGTGCAGGAAGGACTCGGCGTAGGCGGCCATGGTCGAGCCGATGTCGCCGCGCTTGGCGTCCATGACGACCAGTGCCCCGGCCGCCCGCGCCTCCTGGACCGTCTTCTCCAGGACGGCCACGCCCCGGGAGCCGAAGCGCTCGAAGAAGGCGCTCTGCGGCTTCAGGACGGCCACCCGGCCGGCCACGGCCTCGACGACCGTGCGGCTGAACCGCTCCAGACCGGCCACGTCGTCGTTCAGGCCCCACTCGGCGAGCAGGGACGCGTGCGGGTCGATGCCGACGCACAGCGGGCCGCGCTCGTCCATGGCGCGGCGCAGCCGGGCGCCGAAGGGTTCCATCGGGCTCATGCCGTCTTCCCTGCCTTCTTCACGTCGCCGTTCTTCACGTCGCCGTTCTTCACATCGGCGTCCTTCACATCGGCCGTCGTCACGCCGGCCTTCTTCACCCCGGCGCCGACCGCGTCGGCGAGGGTGGCGTACGGGCTGGTGCGCAGGCGCGCGGCGAGCCCCTTGTGCACGGCGCGGGCCCAGAAGGGCCCCTGGTAGATGAAGGCGCTGTAGCCCTGGACCAGCGTGGCGCCGGCCAGGATGCGCTGCCAGGCGTCCTCGGCGTTCTCGATGCCGCCCACGCCGACGAGGGTGATGCGATCGCCCACGCGCGCGTAGAGGCGGCGCAGCACCTGAAGGGAGCGCTCCTTGAGCGGGGCGCCCGACAGTCCGCCGGTCTCCCCGACCAGGGCCGGCTCGGAGCGCAGTCCGAGCCCCTCGCGGGCGATGGTGGTGTTCGTGGCGATGATGCCGTCCAGGCCGAGTTCCACGGCGAGGTCGGCGACGGCGTCGACGTCCTCGTCGGCGAGGTCGGGGGCGATCTTCACCAGCAGCGGCACCCGGCGCCCCGGCACGACCCGGTCGGCGGCCTCGCGCACGGCGCTCAGCAGCGGGCGCAGCGCCTCGGTGGCCTGGAGGTTGCGCAGGCCGGGCGTGTTCGGCGAGGAGACGTTGACGACCAGGTAGTCGGCGTGGGGGGCGAGGCGCTCGGCGGACTTCACGTAGTCGCCGACGGCCTCCTCCTCGGGGACGACCTTGGTCTTGCCGATGTTGACGCCCACGACGGTCCTGAAGACGGGCGTGCGCGAGGCCAGACGCGCGGCGACGGCCAGCGAGCCGTCGTTGTTGAAGCCCATGCGGTTGATGAGCGCGCGGTCCGCGACGAGCCGGAACAGCCGCTTCTTCGGGTTGCCGGGCTGCGGCTCGCCGGTGACGGTGCCGATCTCGACGTGGTCGAAGCCCAGCATCGACATCCCGTCGATCGCGACGGCGTTCTTGTCGAAGCCGGCCGCGAGTCCGAAGGGGCCGTGCATGCGCAGGCCCAGGGCCTCGGTGCGCAGCTCCCTGTGGCGGGGGGCCAGGGCGGCGGCGAGGAACGTGCGCAGCACGGGGATGCGGACGGCGAGACGGATCCAGCGGAAGGCCAGGTGGTGGGCCTGCTCGGGATCCATGCGCCGGAAGACCAGATTGAAAAAGATCCTGTACATGGTGTCCTGGTGTCCTCACGAAGAGGGGGACACCGTTTCCGGTGTCCCCCTCGGGGCTGCTAGTCGCGGGCCGCGGTCAGGAACTCGGCGTGTTCCTGGAGGGAGCGCACGCCCACGTCGCCGTGGTTGAGCGCGTCGATCCCCTGGACCGCCGCCGCGAGCGCCTGGACCGTCGTCAGGCACGGCACGGACCGCGCCACGGCCGCCGTACGGATGTCGTAGCCGTCGAGGCGGCCGCCGGTGCCGTACGGGGTGTTGACGATGAGGTCGACCTCGCCGTCGTGGATGAGCTGGACGATGGTCCGCTCGCCGTTCGGGCCGGTGCCCTCGGACTGCTTGCGCACGACCGTGGCGTTGATGCCGTTGCGCTTGAGCACCTCGGCGGTGCCGGAGGTGGCCAGCAGTTCGAAGCCGTGGGCGACCAGTTCCCGGGCCGGGAAGATCATCGAACGCTTGTCCCGGTTGGCGACCGAGATGAACGCGCGGCCCTTGGTGGGCAGCGGCCCGTAGGCGCCGGACTGCGACTTGGCGTAGGCCGTGCCGAAGACGGAGTCGATGCCCATGACCTCACCGGTGGAGCGCATCTCCGGGCCGAGGACGGTGTCGACGCCGCGGCCCTGGATGTCGCGGAACCGCGTCCACGGCATGACCGCCTCCTTGACGGAGATCGGCGCGTCCAGCGGCATGGTGCCGCCGTCGCCGTTCTTCGGCAGCAGGCCCTCCGCGCGCAGCTCGGCGACGGTCGCGCCCAGCGAGATGCGGGCGGCGGCCTTGGCCAGCGGCACGGCGGTCGCCTTGGAGGTGAAGGGGACCGTGCGGGAGGCGCGCGGGTTGGCCTCCAGGACGTAGAGGATGTCGCCGGCCAGCGCGAACTGGATGTTGATCAGGCCGCGCACCCCGACGCCGCGCGCGATGGCCTCGGTGGAGGCGCGCAGGCGCTTGATGTCGAAGCCGCCCAGGGTGATCGGCGGCAGGGCGCACGCCGAGTCGCCGGAGTGGATGCCGGCCTCCTCGATGTGCTCCATGACGCCGCCGAGGTACAGCTCCTCGCCGTCGTAGAGGGCGTCGACGTCGATCTCTATGGCGTCGTCCAGGAACCGGTCGACCAGGACCGGCCGGGAGGGGCTGATCTCGGTGGACTCGGCGATGTACGCCTCGAGGCGCGCCTCGTCGTAGACGATCTCCATGCCGCGCCCGCCGAGGACGTACGACGGCCGGACGAGGACCGGGTAGCCGATCTCGTCGGCGATCGTCTTGGCCTGGGCGAAGGTGGTGGCGGTGCCGTGCTTGGGGGCGGGCAGGCCCGCCTCCGCCAGGACCTGCCCGAAGGCTCCCCGGTCCTCGGCGGCGTGGATCGCCTCGGGGGACGTGCCCACGATCGGTACGCCGTTGTCCTTGAGCGCCTGAGCGAGGCCCAGCGGGGTCTGGCCGCCCAGCTGGACGACGACACCGGCGACCGGGCCGGCCTGCCGCTCCGCGTGGACGATCTCCAGGACGTCCTCCAGGGTGAGCGGCTCGAAGTACAGCCGGTCGGAGGTGTCGTAGTCGGTGGAGACGGTCTCCGGGTTGCAGTTGACCATCACGGTCTCGTACCCGGCGTCGGACAGCGCGAAGGAGGCGTGGACGCAGGAGTAGTCGAACTCGATGCCCTGGCCGATGCGGTTGGGGCCGGAGCCCAGGATGATCACCGCGGGCTTGGTCCGGGGCGCGACCTCGGTCTCCTCGTCGTAGGAGGAGTAGAAGTACGGCGTCTTCGCGGCGAACTCCGCGGCGCAGGTGTCGACCGTCTTGTAGACGGGGCGGATGCCGAGGGCGTGCCGGACCTCGCGGACGACGTCCTCGCGCAGGCCGCGGATCTCGGCGATCTGCTGGTCGGAGAAGCCGTGCCGCTTGGCCTCGGCGAGCAGGTCGGGGGTGAGCTCGGGCGCCTCGGTCAGCTTGTCGGCGATCTCCTTGATCAGGAAGAGCTGGTCGACGAACCAGGGGTCGATCTTCGTGTACTCGAAGACCTCCTCGGGGGTGGCGCCCGCGCGGATGGCCCGCATGACCGTGTTGATCCGGCCGTCGGTGGGCCGTACGGCCTCCCGCAGCAGCGCGTCCTTGTCGCCGGTATCGCCGACGAACGTGAACTGGCTGCCCTTCTTCTCCAGGGAGCGCAGCGCCTTCTGGAAGGCCTCGGTGAAGTTGCGGCCGATGGCCATGGCCTCGCCGACCGACTTCATGGTGGTGGTCAGCGTGGAGTCGGCCTGCGGGAACTTCTCGAAGGCGAACCGCGGGGCCTTGACGACGACGTAGTCCAGGGTCGGCTCGAAGGAGGCCGGGGTCTCCTGGGTGATGTCGTTGGGGATCTCGTCGAGGGTGTAGCCGACGGCGAGCTTGGCGGCGATCTTGGCGATCGGGAAGCCGGTCGCCTTGGAGGCGAGGGCAGAGGACCGCGACACGCGCGGGTTCATCTCGATGACGATCACGCGGCCGTCCGCGGGGTTCACCGCGAACTGGATGTTGCAGCCGCCGGTGTCGACGCCGACCTCGCGGATGATGGCGATGCCCATGTCGCGCAGGACCTGGTACTCGCGGTCGGTGAGCGTCATCGCCGGGGCGACGGTGATCGAGTCACCGGTGTGCACGCCCATCGGGTCGAAGTTCTCGATGGAGCAGACGACCACGACGTTGTCGTGCTTGTCGCGCATCAGCTCCAGCTCGTACTCCTTCCAGCCGAGGATGGACTCCTCCAGGAGCACCTCGGTGGTCGGGGAGAGCGCGAGACCGGTGCCCGCGATGCGGCGCAGCTCGTCCTCGTCGTGGGCGAAGCCGGAACCGGCGCCGCCCATGGTGAAGGACGGTCGGACCACGACCGGGTAGCCGCCGAGCTCGTCGACGCCGGCGAGGACCTCGTCCATGGTGTGGCAGATGACCGAGCGGGCGGACTCGCCGTGGCCGATCTTGCGGCGGACGGCCTCCACGACCTCCTTGAACTTGTCGCGGTCCTCGCCCTTGTGGATGGCCTCGACGTTGGCGCCGATCAGTTCGACGCCGTACTTGTCCAGGACGCCGTTCTCGTGCAGCGCGATGGCCGTGTTGAGGGCCGTCTGGCCGCCCAGGGTGGGCAGCAGCGCGTCGGGGCGCTCCTTGGCGATGATCTTCTCGACGAACTCGGGGGTGATCGGCTCGACGTAGGTGGCGTCGGCGATCTCCGGGTCGGTCATGATCGTCGCCGGGTTGGAGTTCACCAGGACGACCCGGAGGCCCTCGGACCTCAGGACGCGGCACGCCTGGGTGCCGGAGTAGTCGAACTCGGCGGCCTGGCCGATGACGATCGGGCCGGAGCCGATGACCAGGACGGACTGGATATCGGTGCGCTTAGGCACGCTGGCCCTCCATCAGGGAGACGAAGCGGTCGAACAGGTAGGCGGCGTCGTGCGGGCCCGCTGCCGCTTCGGGGTGGTACTGGACGGAGAAGGCCGGCTGGTCGAGCAGCCGCAGCCCCTCCACGACGTCGTCGTTCAGGCAGACGTGCGAGACCTCGGCGCGGCCGAACCTGGTCTCGCTGACCTTGTCGAGCGGCGCGTCCACGGCGAAGCCGTGGTTGTGCGCGGTGACCTCGACCTTGCCGGTCGTACGGTCCTGGACCGGCTGGTTGATGCCCCGGTGGCCGTACTTCAGCTTGTAGGTGCCGAAGCCGAGGGCGCGGCCGAGGATCTGGTTGCCGAAGCAGATGCCGAACAGGGGCGTCTTCCGCTCCAGGACGGCGCTCATCAGCGCCACCGGGCCGTCGGCGGTCGCCGGGTCGCCGGGACCGTTGGAGAAGAACACACCGTCCGGGTTGACGGCGTAGACCTCGTCGGCCGTGGCGGTCGCGGGCAGCACGTGCACCTCGATGCCGCGCTCGGCCATGCGGTTCGGGGTCATGCCCTTGATGCCGAGGTCGATGGCGGCGACGGTGAAGCGCTTCTCCCCGATCGCGGGGACGACGTACGCCTCCTGGGTCGCGACCTCCTCGTACAGGCTCGCGCCCTTCATGTGCGGCTGGGCCTGCACACGCGCGAGGAGCTCGGAGTCGGCGGCGATCCCCGCGCCGGAGGCGCTGTCGAGCACAGCTCCGGAGAAGATGCCGGCGCGCATGGCGCCGCGCTCGCGCAGATGACGGGTGAGGGCGCGGGTGTCGATGCCGGAGATGCCGACCACGCCCTGCCGCTCCAGCTCGGCGTCCAGGGAGCGCTTGGCGCGCCAGTTGGACGGCACGCGCGCGGGGTCGCGCACGACGTAGCCGGAGACCCAGATCCGCGCCGACTCGTCGTCCTCGTCGTTCCAGCCGGTGTTGCCGATCTGCGGGGCGGTCGCGACGACGATCTGGCGGTCGTACGACGGGTCGGTGAGGGTCTCCTGGTAGCCGGTCATGCCGGTGGAGAACACGGCCTCGCCGAAGGTCTCCCCCACGGCCCCGTAGGCGCGGCCGCGGAAGGTGCGGCCGTCCTCCAGTACGAGTACGGCGGGAAGCCCCTTGTTCCTCGGTGAGGAGCTTCCCCTGGTGGAGGTCGTCATCGTGCGCCTTCCGTGTCGTTGATCATCTGGTTCAGGGTGTCGGCCCACTCGGTGTGCTCGGCCGCGTGGTCGGAGCGGAAGCCGGAGTCGATCAGCTTGTCGCCGTGCGCCCAGGTCACCACCAGCAGTCCGCCCTCGGTGAGGACCTTGCCGGCGATGCCCTTGTCGAGCCGTGCGCCGCGCAGCGCGGCGGCGGGGACGAAGAAGTCGGCCGCCCCGGGGCGTACGACGTCCAGGCCCGCGTCGGTCAGGGTGAGCCGGACCCGGCTGCGGGTGCCGAGGCCGTGGGCCACGATGCGGTCCAGCCACTGCCCGGCGGTGGTGGAGCCGTGGTAGCGGCCGCTCATCGTCAGTTTCGCCTCGCCGGTCTCCTCGGGCACGCCGGGCAGCGGGGGCAGGTCGCTCTGGAGCGTGCCGCGCCACTTCCACCCCTCGCGCATCAGCCAGTAGACGAGCGCGATGAAGAGCAGGAGTCCGACGAGCCAGCCGATGCGGGCCGGCCAGTTGGTGACGTCGGCCGACTTCTGGGCCTCGGCCAGCAGGATTACAGGTGTCACGTGAGCTTCCCGTCGACGAGCGTGGCCTTGCCCCGGAGCCACGTGTGGGTGACACGGCCCGGCAGCTCACGTCCCTCGTACGGGGTGTTGCGGCTGCGCGAGGCGAAGCCCGCGGGGTCCACCTGCCCACGGTATGCCGTGTCGACGAGCGTGAGGTTGGCGGGCTCACCGGCCGAGACGGGGCGGCCGTGGCCGACGGCCCGCCCGATCCGGGCCGGCGTGAAGGACATGCGGTCGGCGACGCCCGCCCAGTCCAGCAGCCCGGTGTCGACCATGGTGTCCTGGACCACCGACAGCGCGGTCTCCAGGCCGACCATGCCCATGGCGGCCGCGGCCCACTCGCAGTCCTTGTCCTCGTGCGGGTGCGGGGCGTGGTCGGTGGCGACGATGTCGATCGTGCCGTCGGCGAGCGCCTCGCGCAGGGCCATGACGTCGCGCTCGGTGCGCAGCGGCGGGTTGACCTTGTAGACCGGGTTGTAGGTGCGCACCATCTCGTCCGTCAGGAGCAGGTGGTGCGGGGTGACCTCGGCGGTGACGTCGATGCCGCGGGACTTGGCCCAGCGCACGATCTCGACGCTGCCGGCGGTCGACAGGTGGCAGATGTGGACGCGGGAGCCGACGTGCTCGGCGAGCAGGACGTCCCGCGCGATGATCGATTCCTCGGCGACCGCGGGCCAGCCTCCGAGCCCCAGTTCGGCGGAGACGACGCCCTCGTTCATCTGGGCGCCCTCGGTCAGCCGCGGCTCCTGCGCGTGCTGGGCGACGACCCCGCCGAAGGCCTTCACGTACTCCAGCGCCCGGCGCATGATCACGGCGTCGTCGACGCACTTGCCGTCGTCGGAGAAGACGGTGACCCCGGCGGCCGACTCGTGCATGGCGCCGAGTTCGGCGAGCTTCCTGCCCTCCAGGCCGACGGTGACGGCGCCGATGGGCTGCACGTCGCAGTAGCCGTGCTCCCGGCCGAGCCGCCAGACCTGCTCGACGACGCCGGCGGTGTCGGCGACGGGGAAGGTGTTGGCCATGGCGAACACGGCCGTGTAGCCGCCGGATGCAGCGGCCCGGGTGCCGGTGAGGACCGTCTCGGAGTCCTCGCGGCCCGGCTCGCGCAGATGGGTGTGGAGGTCGACCAGGCCCGGCAGGAGCACCTTGCCGTCGGCCTCGACGACCTCGGCGCCCTCGGCGGACAGCCCGGTGCCCACCTGGGCGATCGTCTCGCCGTCGATCAGCACGTCCTGCGGCTCGCCGCCGAGCACCTTCGCACCACGGATCAGGATCTTGCTCATGGGGGTTACTTCTCCTCAGTGGTCCGGGTGTGGGTGACGGCGGGCTCGTTGCCGCCGAGCAGCAGGTACAGGACGGCCATCCGGATGGACACGCCGTTGGCGACCTGCTCGACGACGGTGCAGCGCTCGGAGTCGGCGACCTCGGCGGTGATCTCCATGCCGCGGACCATGGGTCCGGGGTGCATCACGATGGCGTGCTCGGGCATCTTCGCCATGCGGTCGGCGTCGAGGCCGTAGCGCCGCGAGTACTCGCGCTCGGTCGGGAAGAAGGCGGCGTTCATGCGCTCGCGCTGGACGCGGAGCATCATCACCGCGTCCGACTTGGGCAGGGCGGCGTCGAGGTCGTAGGAGACCTCGCAGGGCCAGGTCTCGACGCCGACCGGCAGCAGGGTGGGCGGGGCGACGAGGGTGACCTCGGCGCCGAGGGTGTGCAGCAGGTCGACGTTGGAGCGGGCGACCCGGCTGTGCAGGACGTCGCCGACCACGGTGATCCGCCGGCCGCCCAGGTCCTTGCCGAGCCCGGCGTCCCTGCCGATCAGCCGGCGGCGCATCGTGAAGGCGTCGAGCAGCGCCTGGGTGGGGTGCTGGTGGGTGCCGTCGCCGGCGTTGATGACGACGGCGTCGATCCAGCCGGAGGTGGCCAGGCGGTACGGCGCCCCCGAGGCGCTGTGCCGGATGACCACCGCGTCGACACCCATGGCCTCCAGGGTCTGGGCGGTGTCCTTCAGGGACTCGCCCTTGGACACCGACGATCCCTTGGCGGTGAAGTTGATGACGTCCGCGGACAGGCGCTTCTCGGCGGCCTCGAAGGAGATCCGGGTGCGGGTGGAGTCCTCGAAGAAGAGGTTGACGACGGTACGGCCGCGCAGGGTCGGCAGTTTCTTGATCGGCCGGTCGGCGACCCGGGCCATCTCCTCGGCGGTGTCGAGGATCAGGACGGCGTCGTCGCGGGTGAGGTCGGCGGCCGAGATGAGATGACGCTGCATCTGTCAGGCTCCGTAAGGCAGTTCAGGAAAGGGAGATTCCGGGCAGGCGAGGGCGTGGCGATCCGGCACGGGGGGCGTACTGGGGGCCGTACGCGCGCGTGCGCTAGTGCTGCTGCCGGCCCTGGGCGGTCGGCTGGGCGCCGAGCAGCACGGTGTCGCGGCCGTCCTCCTCGGCGAGGTGGACCTTGACCGTCTCCCGCAGCGACGTGGGGAGGTTCTTGCCGACGTAGTCGGCGCGGATGGGCAGTTCGCGGTGGCCCCGGTCGACGAGGACGGCGAGCTGCACGGCGCGGGGGCGCCCGATGTCGTTCAGGGCGTCGAGGGCGGCGCGGATGGTGCGGCCGGAGAAGAGCACGTCGTCGACGAGGACGACCAGCTTGCCGTCGATGCCGTCACCGGGGATCTCGGTGCGGGCCAGCGCCCGCGGCGGCTGCATGCGCAGGTCGTCGCGGTACATGGTGATGTCGAGCGAGCCGTGGGGAATCCTGCGCTCGGTGATCTGCTCCAGCTTGGCGGCGAGCCGCTGGGCGAGGAAGACGCCCCGGGTGGGGATGCCGAGGAGCACCACGTCGTCGGCGCCCTTGGCGCGCTCGACGATCTCGTGGGCGATGCGGGTCAGCACCCGAGCGATGTCGGGGCCTTCGAGCACGGGCCGCGCGGCGGACGCCTGCGGATGCGCGTGCGTGTCCTGCTTGTCCATACGAAACGGACCTCCTTCTCCGCCTCACGGGACGGACCTTAAAGGACGTCGGATTTGCGCCATCCACGGTAGCAGGTGCCGTGGGCCGCCCCGGTCGCACCCCGGCCACCCCGCACCGCCCCGCCTCGTTCCCCGTCTTTCACCCCTTCGGCGTAACCCGCTGCCGATACCACGGAAGAGGCGGGGCGGACCATTCGGCTTGACGCGGCAGAGTAACGCTGCGTAACCTCACAGTGAGTTACCAGCCGCGCGGACGGAACCACTGCCGGCCGCGTCGACACAGTGTCCGGGGAGCCATATGTCCAGCGAATACGCCAAACAGCTCGGGGCCAAGCTCCGGGCGATCCGCACCCAGCAGGGCCTTTCCCTCCACGGTGTCGAGGAGAAGAGCCAGGGACGCTGGAAGGCGGTCGTGGTCGGCTCGTACGAGCGCGGCGACCGTGCCGTGACCGTGCAGCGCCTTGCCGAGCTGGCGGATTTCTACGGGGTCCCCGTGCAGGAGCTGCTGCCGGGCACCACCCCGGGTGGTGCCGCCGAGCCCCCGCCGAAGCTGGTCCTGGACCTGGAGCGGCTGGCCACGGTGCCGGCCGAGAAGGCGGGCCCGCTCCAGCGCTACGCCGCCACGATCCAGTCGCAGCGCGGTGACTACAACGGCAAGGTGCTGTCGATCCGCCAGGACGACCTGCGCACACTCGCCGTCATCTACGACCAGTCGCCCTCCGTCCTCACCGAGCAGCTGATCAGCTGGGGTGTGCTGGACGCGGACGCCCGCCGCGCGGTGGCGTCCCACGAGGAGGGCTGAGCCCCGCCGGTCTCGGCAGGCCTCAGGGTGCGAGCGGGGCTCGACGACCGCGACCCCGGTCAGCAGGGCGACGCCCGCGATCA
>NZ_JBEXZD010000155.1:0-14750 GCF_040628575.1 Streptomyces sp. NPDC006393 | reverse complement strand
CATCAGCCGGTGCGCGCCCCTGGCGTCGTCCGGGCGGGCGCACTTGAGGGCCACGCGCCGGTCCAGCAGTTCGTCGCGGGCCTGCCATACGACGCCCATCCCGCCCCGGCCGATGGTCTCCAGCAGCCGGTACCGGCCCCCGACCCTGTATCCGGCCTCCGGTGTCACCGGCACCGCCCCACTCCCTGCCCGCCCCGACACGCACAGCCCCGCACGGGTGACAGAGTGTACTGAGCGACGATCAGCACGAGGTCACCTCGGGGCGACCGTCACAGGATCCCCTCATCGGCGGTTCCCCGGGCTCAGGAGCGGTCCGAGGGCGGTACGTGGATCAGCGTGTCCTCGACCAGGTCCCCCTGGCCCGGGAGCATGAACCCGCACAGCCGCTCCACCGGCGTGTACACGGGGCGGCCGTCCTCCTCGATGCCGTCCTCGTCGGGGAACTCCTCCAGCCGCTCGAACGGCTGGATGACGAACGGGCGGACCGGCGGATCGACCGCGAGGGAGTCCGGGTGCCACTGCCACACCGACCCGTAGTGCCGGTTGTGGACCTCACCCAGATACCAGGAGGCGACCTCGAGAAAGTCGCTGTCCTTGTCGGCGTCCGCCCGCGCGCAGCTGCCGTCGTAGACGTTCCGTACCAGCTCCTCGAGGCGTGCGAGGGACGCCAGGCCGAAGTCCCAGCCTCCGCCGTGCCGTTCGTTCCAGGCCGGGAACCTCTCCCGCATCGACTCCAGCCAGCCGTTCAGCCGCGGATTGTCCGACCGCAGCCGGTCCAGCTCCCGCAGGTCCTCGTACTCCTCTTCGGTCATGACAACCGACCGTAGCGTCCGCCGGGCGGCCACTCTTGTAACGGTCCTGCGAAAGAACGGAGTTGACCGTGTACGCGTCGAACGGGTCGGCGATTTGGGCACACAGGAACTTCTAAGGTTGGTGTCGCTCTGCGGCGTCACACACTGCACGGGGGCCCCTGACGCCACGGAGCCCTGCTCTGCTGGGCCCCCAGGGGGACACACGCATCGTGACATTATCGACCAGAACAGGGCGACTGCGCGCTCTGGGCCGCTCCTCGCTCACTGTGATGTGCGCATCGGTCATGGCCGTCACCGGCCTGACCGGGCTGACGTCCGCCCAGGCCGCTCCGGCGCCCAAGCCGCTGGACCCGGGCAAGCGCTGCGACGAGATGTACGGCCTGCCCAGCACCACCAGCCCGACCGTCGGGCTGCCGGAGTTCGACGCCTCCCGCGCCAAGTCCCAGTGGGACACCTACGAATACGTCAACCCGGCCAAGCAGTGGGACGGTCTCCAGGGCCCGTCCCAGGAGGACATCGACCGGCTGGACAAGCTGGCGAAGCAGCCTCCGAAGTCCAAGCCGGTCGACCGGATCTGGTGGTCCTGGCTCCAGGCCAGGAAGAAGAATCCCAGCGCGTGGGCGAACTTCGGCGACTGGCGTGACGCCAAGTACATCACCAACTCGGGTAACTACCCTCGCGGTTACGCCTTCGAGCGCAAGGTGATCAAGGATCACGGCCTGGTCGGACCGGACTGGATCTGCCAGAAGGAGGTCGAGTTCAAGGACCCCGACACCGGCAAGACCTACCGGCGCAAGCTCGACGCCTACAACAAGAGCACGAAGCAGATCCTGGAGATCAAGTCGAACGGCTCCCCCGAGCGGGAGCAGATACCCAAGGACCGGGCCTGGGCGAAGGACCCCGCCTGGAAGGACTCCCGGATGAAGTACGTCTTCGCCGAGGAGCAGAAGAGCGACGCGAAGAACTTCCTGCGGGAACTGAGGCAGACCGCCGGCGGGAACCGGGTCACCGAGTACAACTACCGCTCCGACCGCGTGGAACTCGCCCCCAAGGGCGGCCAGCGCGCCACGAGCAGCCTGTTGCAGCCACCCGGCCAGTCCGGCACCAGCCGGGGCGGCGCCACCGACCTGATCCGCCAGTCCCGGCCCACTCCCGCGGACATGGCACGGCAGCTGGAGCGCATCCGGATGGCCAACCCGGGCGGCCTTCCCCGTGGCCCCGGCGGCGTGGACTTCTCCACGCTGGACCTGAAGTACATCGGCAAGCCGGTCAAGGGCAAGGGCGTCGACTTCGCGTTCGACGCGAAGGAGGATCCCAGCGAGCGGTCCGGCTGGGGCGGCAAGGCGAAGGCCCAGCTCATCTCCGACGCGTTCTTCACCTGGCTCGCCCTGACCCCGGACAAGTTCTGGGTCAACCTCAACCCGGACGAGCCCGACCGCATCATGGACGCCAGGTTCGGCAAGACCGACGCCGGACGTGTGCTGCTGGAGGCCGACCTCCAGATGAAGCACGACTTCTACAAGGCCATGGACCCCAAGACCGACCTGGGCAGGCGGTACTGGGCGGCCCTGCCCCAGCAGAACGGCCGTCCGTGCATGCCCGGCCTGCGCAACTGGATCGAGCCGAAGACCGCGCAGGTCCGTGAGCAGGACGGCGGTATCTACATCCTGGACACCCCGCTGCGCCTGAAGTCGACGGCGCAGACCACGCGCACCCCGGGCCCCGGCGAACCGATCTGCACGCCGAACGAGGCGGAGACCAGGGCGGCCCAGCGCGTCATCGACCGCATGATCGTGCCCGCGGTGGAGAAGACCATCAACACCGCTCCCCAGTACGCGGATCTGCGGCGCGTCTACACCGCCCGTGTCGCGGCGGAGTACATCCGCCAGCAGGACGCCAAGGCGCCCACCGACTACCACAAGATCATCAACAGTGGTGACGTCTCCCGCTGGCCGCTGCGCGCCCCCAACCAGAACTGGACCCGCGAGGCCCTGTTCCAGAAGTACCGCTACATCTACACGCACGGCGAGTTCCAGTACGACGTCCCCGCGAACGGCACCACGCAGATCTACATCGTGGGCGGCGTCGACATGAGCAAGCAGCCCAAGCAGAACGTCAGCAAGGTCCGCTTCACCGCCGAGCACCGCTATCTGCCCCGGCAGACGCAGACCGGCGTGCGGACCCTCACCGACGACACCGAAGCGAAGGGACGCCTGCTCCTCGGCGGCAACACCGCCGCCGACGACACCGGCAGCGGCGGCGGGGGACAGCCGACGCCCACCCCGACGCGGACGACCGGGCCGACCCCCTCCCCGACCCACAGCCAGGGCGGCGGCAGCACCCCCGGTCCGGCACCCACGGCCAGTGCGCCCGTCTCCCCGGCCCCCGCGCCCGGCGAGCCCGGCGGGGACCTCGCCCACACCGGCAACGACGCCCCGATCGGCCTGATCAGCGGCATCGCCGCGGCACTCGCCGTGGCCGGCGGAGCCCTCCTGTGGTGGATGCGACGCCGAAGGACCGCCCGGGAGTAGTTCCTCCGACGTAGGAACACCGCCCCGGGGGCCCGTACACAGCCGGTGTACGGGCCCCCGCGCGTTGCCCTGTCACCGCGTCCGAAGCCGGGCCAGGAACTCCTCGGGGCTGATCGCCGGGCCGTCGTCGACGTTCTTCACCACGGGAATCACTTCGCCGTCGCGCCAGACGACCGGTGTCCCCACCAGGCCGAAGGACGGGAAGTTCCCGACTGTTTCTCCGGCCCACCCCATGTACGTGCCGTTCGTGACGTCGCGGTCGAATTCCGGGGATCTCAGCCCTGCGACCTCGCCGGCCAGTGACAGCAGTACGGACGGGTCGGCGAACTTGTCCTCGCCGGGCGGGAAAGGCTGGTGGGCGAAAAGCACACCGAGATAGTCGATGAATTGCCGTTGCCCGACGTCGGAGGCCGCGCCGAGCGCGCTCAGACCCCGCTGCGAGCCGGCACCGCCGACCGTGTCGTCGAGCAGTGCGGCGAAATGGAATTTCACGACGTACTTTCCCTCGTCGGCGACCTGACGGAAGACGCCGAGGAGGCTGTCGGCCATGCGGTGGCTCGCCCGGTCGCGCAGTTCGAGGAACACTTGAAGCGTATGACGGGTGTCCGGATTTCCGTAATAGAGCGTGGTGCCGTCGGTGTCCGTGGTGTTTTTCGGAATCTTGACCATATTCTCAGCTTCGCACAGACGACTTGGCCGAGCGCGATGAAGGCGGGCGGGCCGGCGACTGGCATTCCGGAGCATCGTCGGGTAGACCCTTGGCGTGCTGTTTCGTCAACTCGAGTACCTCGTGGCCCTGTCCCGGGAACGTCACTTCGCGCGTGCCGCGCAGGCCTGCTACGTCTCACAGCCGGCGCTGTCGGAGGCGATCCGGAAGCTGGAGGAGGAACTGGACGTTCCGTTGGTCCGGCGCGGCCGGAAGTACGAGGGCCTCACACCCGAGGGAGAACGCATCGTGGTGTGGGCGCAGCGGATCCTGGCCGACCGTGACGCCCTCAAGGACGAGGTGGGCGCCCTGCGCACCGGGCTGAGCGGCACCCTGCGCATCGGCGTCATTCCGACCGCGACCGGTGCGGTCTCCTTGCTGACCAGCCCGTTCTGCGTGGCACATCCGCTGGTCGGCGTGGAGGTCATGGCGGACCTCCAGCACGAGGACATTCTCCGGCAGGTGCAGAACTTCGAGTTCGACGCCGGTATCACCTACCTCCACAAGGATCTGCCGGAGGGCTTCCGGACCACCCCGCTGTACCAGGAGCGGTATGTGCTGCTGACCACCGCCGCCGACGGTGTGGGCCATCGGACGACGGCGACGTGGGCGGAGGCGTCGCTGTTGCCGCTGTGCCTGCTGACGGGGACCATGCAGGGCCGCAGGGTGCTGGACGAGCTGTTCGCCGAGGCCGGCGTGCGGCCCTCGCCCCGGGTGGAGACCGACTCGGTGGCCACCTTGTTCGCCCACGTCAGGACCGGGCAGTGGGCGAGTGTCGTGCCGCACGCCTGGCTGCATGTCTTCGGAGTGCCGCACGGCATGCGGGCGGTCCCCCTCGTGGAGCCCGCCCGGACGGTGCGGGTCGGCCTCGTGACCACCGCCCGGGAGCCGGGTTCGGTCATGGCCCGGGCCCTGACCGGCATCGCCCGCCGTGCCGACATCACCGCCGCGCTGGACCGCCTGTCGGAAGCGTGGGCCTCCGACTGACCTCGCTCCCGGCTCCTTCTCCGCCCGGTGGCTCTACTCCCGGTGGCTCTTCTCCCGGTGGCTCATCTCCCGGTGGTTCTTCCCCCGGTCGACCGACGAGCTGGTGTGGCAGGCGCTCGGCTCCCGTGTAGACGTTCATCGAGGACCCGCGCAGGAAACCGACCACGGTCAGCCCGCTGTCCGCTGCCAGGTCCACGGCCAGTGAGGAAGGGGCGGAGACGGCCGCGAGCATCGGAACACCCGCCATGACGGCCTTCTGCACCAGTTCGAACGAGGCCCGGCCGCTCACCATGAGCACGGTCTCGCGCAGCGGCAGCAGCCCGGACCGCAGGGCGTGTCCCACCACCTTGTCCACGGCGTTGTGCCGGCCCACGTCCTCGCGCAGGCACAGCAGCTCGCCGTCGGCCGTGAAGAGGCCCGCGGCGTGCAGGCCTCCGGTGCTGTCGAACACCCGCTGCGCGGCCCGCAGCCGGTCGGGCAGGAGCGACAGCAGCTCCGGTGCCACGCGCAGCGCGTCCTCGGCCACCGACCATGCGGCCGAGGTGCGTACCGCGTCCAGGCTCGCCTTTCCGCACAGCCCGCACGAGGACGTGGTGTAGAAGTTCCGCTCCAGCGACGCGTCCGGTGCCGGCACGCCGGGGGCCAGGGCGACGTCCAGCACGTTGTAGGTGTTTCCGCCGTCCGCTGTGGCGCCGGCGCAGTAGCGGATCGCGCTGACGTCCTCGGCGGCGTGCACCACGCCCTCGCTCACCAGGAACCCGGCGGCCAGGTCGAAGTCGTCGCCCGGGGTGCGCATGGTCACGGTGAGCGGCCGCCCGCCGACCCGGATCTCCAGGGGTTCCTCGGCGGCCAGGGTGTCCGGCCGGTACGAGGGCACGCCGTCCCGTATGCGCAGCACCCTGCGCCGTGCGGTCACTCGGCCCATGGTCCCCGCCCGCTTCCGGCCATCACGCTCTGCCGGCCCTGCTGGTCGAGCTGGTGCAGCTGGTTCTGCTCGTCCGCGCCGCGCGCGGCGGTGGGCTCCAGGCGTACCACGACGGCCTTCGAGGTGGGGGTGTTGCTGATGTCGGCGACGCTGTCCAGCGGTACCAGGACGTTGGTCTCCGGGTAGTAGGACGCGGCGGAGCCGCGGGCCGCCGGGTAGGCGACGACGGTGAAGTCCTCCGCGCGGCGCTCGGTCCCGTCGTGCCAGACGCTGACCAGGTCGACCTGGTCGCGGTCGGCGAGTCCGAGGGCGCTGAGGTCGGCCGGGTTGACGAGGACGACGCGGCGGGCGTCGTGGATGCCGCGGTAGCGGTCGTTCATGGCGTACGGAACGGTGTTCCACTGGTCGTGGGAGCGCAGGGTCTGCAGCAGCAGATGCCCTGCGGGAACGTGCGGCATGGTGAACTCGTTGCGGGTGAAGACGGCCTTGCCGCTCGGTGTGGGGAAGATCCCGCGGTTGACGGGGTTGGGCAGGTTGAAGCCTCCGGGCTCGGCGACGCGGGCGTTGAAGTCCTCGAAGCCCGGCACGACACGGGCGATCCGGTCCCGGATGGTGCCGTAGTCGGACTCGAACTCCTCCCAGGGGACGGCCGGCTCGTCCCCCAGGGTGCCGCGGGCCAGGCGGCTGATGATCGCGACCTCGCTGAGCAGGTGCGGGGAGGCCGGCGCCAGGCGCCCGCGGGAGGCGTGCACCTGGCTCATCGAGTCCTCGACGGTGACGAACTGCTCACCGGTGGCCTGGATGTCCCGGTCGCTGCGGCCCAGCGTCGGGAGGATGAGGGCGGTGTCACCGCAGACCGTGTGCGAGCGGTTGAGCTTGGTGGAGATGTGGGCGGTGAGCCGGCACCGTCGCATCGCCTCCTCGGTGACCAGGCTGTCGGGTGTCGCGCGGACGAAGTTGCCGGCGACGCCGAGGAAGACCCGGGCGCGGCCGTCGCGCATGGCCCGGATGGCGTTCACCGAGTCCAGGCCGTGCCGGGCGGGCGGGGTGAAGGCGAACTCGCGGCCGAGGGCGTCCAGGAAGGACTGGGGCATCCGCTCCCACACGCCCATGGTGCGGTCGCCCTGGACGTTGCTGTGGCCGCGCACCGGGCACACACCCGCGCCGGGCCGGCCGATGTTGCCGCGCAGCAGCAGGAAGTTGACGACTTCCCGGATGGTGGGAACGCCGTGCTTGTGCTGGGTCAGTCCCATCGCCCAGCACACGACGACCTTCCCGCTGTTCAGGACCCGCTGGTGGACCTGCTCGATCTCCTCGCGGGTGAGCCCGGTCGCGGTGAGGACGTCGTCCCAGGAGACCGTCCGTGTGTGCGCGGCGAACTCGGCGAAGCCGGTGGTGCGGTCGTCGATGAAGTCCTGGTCGAGCACGGTGCCGGGCGCCGCGTCCTCGGCCTCCAGCAGCAGGCGGTTGAGCGCCTGGAAGAGGGCGAGGTCGCCGCCGGGCCGGATGTGCAGGAACTGGTCGGCTATCTGCGTGCCGCGGCCGATCACCCCACGCGCCTTCTGCGGGTTCTTGAAGCGGATCAGGCCGGCTTCGGGCAGCGGGTTCACCGCCACGATCCGGCCGCCGTTGCGCTTGGTCTCCTCCAGGGCGGAGAGCATGCGCGGATGGTTGGTGCCCGGGTTCTGCCCGACGACGAAGACCAGGTCCGCGTGGTGGATGTCGTCCAGCGAGACGCTGCCCTTGCCGATGCCCAGCGTCTCCTGGAGCGCGGATCCGCTGGATTCGTGGCACATGTTGGAGCAGTCCGGCAGGTTGTTGGTGCCGAAGGCACGGGCGAACAGCTGGAGGAGGAAGGCGGCCTCGTTGTTCAGCCGTCCTGAGGTGTAGAAGAGGGCCTGGTCGGGAGAGTCCAGGCCGTTGAGTTCCCGGGCCAGCAGACCGAGTGCCTCGTCCCAGCCGATCGGTTCGTAGTGCGTCGCGCCGGGCCGCTTGACCATGGGTTCGGTGAGCCGGCCCTGCTGGTTGAGCCAGTAGTCGGACCTGCGGGCCAGCTCGGCGACCGGGTGCTCGCGGAAGAAGTCCGCGGTGACCCGGCGGGTGGTGGCCTCGTCGTTGATGTGCTTGGCGCCGTTCTCGCAGTACTCGTTGCGGTGCCGCCGGCCCGGCCCGGGCTCCGGCCAGGCGCAGCCGGGGCAGTCGATCCCCTTGACCTGGTTGATGTTCAGCAGCGTCAGGGCGGTCCGCCGCACCGAGGTCTGTTCCAGGGAGTACTCCAACGCGTGGGCCACCGCCGGTACGCCCGCGGCCCAGCGCTTGGGCGGGGTGACCGACAGGTCGTCGCTCGGGTCCTCGATGCCGCTCATCGTCCGGTGCGCCTCTTCCTGTCGTATTGTCCGTGAACATTCACTCAGGGTGCGAGGCAAGCCTCCGCCCCGTCGCGGCAGGCAGTCAAAGAGGGATTTTCGATGAGCTGATCGGCGCCGTTTATCATCCCCTGGGGGGCCGGTTCATCCCGGTGAGACAGCCGCCGTTTATCAGGCGATCGGGGAACCCTCTTTGACCGGAGCGGCACAGCACGCGATGCTGGTGCTCAGCGCGTGATGATTCCCGCGACGAGATTGATGGCGGTCGCCAGAATGCTCGTGCCGAACACATAGGAGAGAAGACAGTGCCGCAATACCATGGCACGGATCCCCGAACGTGAAATGTCGGTGTCCGACACCTGGTACGTCATGCCGAGGTTGTAGCTGAAGTAGAAGAAGTCCCGGTACGCGGGTGGGACGTCGGAGTTGAAATCGATCCCGCCCTCGGACGACCGGTAGTAGAGGTACGCGTAGCGAGTGGCATACATCAGGTGCAGTGCCGACCAGGCCATGAACACACCGCAGAGCGCCGCCGCGGCATGAACGGGGTCCGAGTTGCTGAGCAGGAGCACCGCGATGCCGAGCAGTCCACAGCAGGCCGCCGCGATCACGACGAGTTCCTCGGCCACGGGCCGCAGGTCCTCGCGTCCGGCATGGCGGTGTGTCTCGGCCGCGTCCATCGGCCACAGCACGATCCAGCCCACCACCACGAAAAAGGTCTCCGTCGCGGCGATGCCCGCCAGGACACCCATCGGGATGTCGGTCGGCAAGGCGACGACAGCGCCGATCACAGCGCCCACGATGACCGCGCAAGCAAGCCGCGGAATTACGGAGAGCGGCAGGCACGTGCTCATGCGCCACCACAGTAGTGGCATTCCCTCCACCCGGCGCGGGCCTCCGCACCCATTCGGAGCATCGAGCCCGTACGTCGGATCTGAGCGTC
Source organism: Streptomyces sp. NPDC006393 (assembly GCF_040628575.1). Classification (NCBI taxonomy): domain Bacteria; kingdom Bacillati; phylum Actinomycetota; class Actinomycetes; order Kitasatosporales; family Streptomycetaceae; genus Streptomyces; species Streptomyces sp. NPDC006393. Next base: position 5,480 of record NZ_JBEXZD010000155.1, on the reverse strand, counting down.
GAAACCGTAATAGCGCCGATCCCGCCACAGCATTGATCTGAAGCATTGATCTGAAGCATTGATCCCTCATAAGCAGGGCAGAGGACACACACCGACCATGCCGTTTTCGCGCCGGCGCTTTCCCGCCGTGATCAGTGATGGCCGGCCGCGCCCGCTCTCCGGGGTGGGCCGGGTGCTCTCCCCCCGCGGCGCGCTGGCCGTGCACCGGGTGGACGGGGCGTTTCTCTTCGCTCTGCGCGCGGCCCTGGCCATGGCGCTGGTGGCCCTGCCGATCGTGCTGGCCGGGCGGCCCGATCTGGCGGTGTACGCCATGCTGGGCTCCTTCACCACCACGTTCGGGCGGAATCTGCCCTATCCGCGCCGCGCCCGAGTGCTCGCGCTGGTCGGGGTCGCCATGACGGCGTGCGTGGGCTGTGGTGCGGCCCTGGCGGTGCCGGCCCAGCCGCGGGCGGGCGGAGCCGGTGCGGTCGCGGTGGTGCTGGCGACGGCCTTGGTCGCCGGGCTGGCCAAATTCGCCTGTGACGCCGCCCGGCTGGGCGGGCTGGGTGCGGTGCTGCTGCTCTTCTCCTTCGCGGTGGCCGCCAACACCTCCACCGCCCTCGCCGATGTCCTGCCGAGGACCGGGCTGGCCGCGGCGGCGTCGGCGGTGGCGTGGGGACTGGCCCTGGTGGGCCGGCTCGTCCACCCGGACCGCCCCCAGCGCCTGGCCGTCGCCGCGGCACTGCGCGCGCTCGCGGAACTCCTGGAGGCGGACGGCGCCGGGAAGGCGACGGGACGGAAGCGGCACCGAGCGACGGTGGCCGTCCTCAACGCGTACCACTCCCTCGGTCTCACGCCGCCCGCGGACGTGCGGTGCGCCGGCCACGAGGGGCCCTGCGCGCGTCTGACGGACATGTCCTGGTCCCTGCTGATCGGCTCCGTACGGCGGTCGCCGGATGACGTCGCCGTGACGCCGGAGCGCCTGCGCCGGCAGGCCCTGCTCCTCGCGGACCGGCGCCGCCGGGTCGCCCCGCTGCTGCCCGGACTCGCGCCCCGTCCGGCGGCCGCGTCAGGTGGCGGTGCCGGGCACGGGGCCGGGCAGGCCGCCGTGGAGGCCGGCACCGCCGTCCAGCGCGCCTCCGAGCTGATGCTGGGCCCGCGCCACCGCGGCCCCGGCCACATCTCGGCCAGGGTCGTTCCGGCCTTGCGGATGACCCTGGGCACCGGGGTGGCCGGCGGGCTGGCGCTGCTGCTGGGCCTCGGGCACGGCTACTGGGCGGCGATCTCGGCGGCCGCCGTGCTGCACTCGGTCAACATCCGGACGACCGCGCAACGTGCCGCCCAGCGGACGCTGGGCACCGTCGTCGGACTGCTGATCGCGCTCGGCGTGCTGGCCGCGCACCCGGATCCCACGAGTCTCGCGCTGGTGATCGTGCTCCTGGAGTTCCTGCTGGAGTACGCCGTCGTCCGCAACTACGGCCTGGGTGTCGTCTTCGTGACGCCCCTCGCCCTGCTGCTCAGCGACATGGCCGTCCCCGTTCCGGCCGGTGAACTCGTCCACGACCGCGGGCTCGCCAGCTTCCTGGGGATCGCCGTGGGGCTGGTCTGCGCGTTGCTGGTGGTCGACGACCATGCCGCGGTGCGGGTGGAGAGTGCGCTGGCCGCGTGCACCCGGGCGGCGGAACACGCGGAGCGGGCGCTGGCCGGTCCCTGCGGACCGCCGCCCCCGGACATCCAGGTGCGACTGGCCGAGGCCGTGGTGGAGCTGCGTGAGGCCGACGACGCCGCCGCGGGCGAGCTGTGGCCGGCGGGCATCGATCCCGCCGAACTGGCCGCGGCGGAGCAACGCGGTTACCGGCTGCTGGAGCGTCTCCTGCACCATCGGTGGGAGTGACGGGGCCGAGGAGCGAGGGCCGGTGTCGCTTCAGCCGGTGCCGTGCGGTTCGGCCTGGTTCAGCCACTGCGCGAGTACGGCGGCCTCGCTGTGGTCCGCGTCCTTGGTGGCGGTCAGGAGCGTGACCGTGTCATGGGCGGCCAGGTCGCGCAGTTGTTCCACGGCCTGCTGATGCTCGGGATCGTGCAACTCGGCGATGTAGCGGCGGCGGAACTCGGCGAAGTGCTCCACGTCGTGGTGGTACCAGCGGCGCAGGTCGGTCGAGGGCGCGACGTCCTTCAGCCACTCGTCCAGGTCGGCTTCCTCTTTGCTCACGCCACGCGGCCACAGCCGGTCGACAAGCACCCGCTTGCCGTCCCGCGGCGAGGGTTCTTCGTAGATCCTGCGGTAGGTGACGTGTCCGGCCATGACGGCATCCTCCGGTTCGATCGGCCGTGGAGCAGATATCACCCGGCTGACCATTTTATAGCCGAGTGACAGGAACAGCCGGACGCGGCGGCAGACGCCCTCCGGCCGGTGAACTGCTCGCTGGGCTGGGCGGGATGCTGGGATAGCCGACCCTCCGACCGCGTGGGACCATGAGAAAACCGGCGCCACGGAGCCACCGTCCGGTGCTGCTGGAGAGGTGAAGGTCGAAGGCGGCCGTGTCCACGTACGATCCGCGACCGCGTGATCCTGGAGAACTCGCGATCCGGGGGAACGAGGGCGGATCGACGTGACATGTCGAAGGGACCTGGAATGGTGAAGCAGTTCGACGTCGGAGACCACGTGCGCTGGAATTCGGAGGCCGGACACGTGGCAGGCGTCATCGTCAAGAAGCACACGCACGACGTGGACTACAAGGGTCATACGCACCACTGCTCGAAGGACGATCCGCAGTACGAGATCAAGAGTGACAAGACCGGCCACATCGCCATGCACAAAGGAAGAGCCCTGACGAAGCTGTAGCAGGAAGCCGGGGAAGGAAGTCGCCGAAGACGAGCGCGCGGTCAGCGGGCGACGAGCGGTCAGCTCGCGACGAGCAGCGTCTGCGGTGCGGCGGCCTTCATCCGCATGCGCAGCCAGTCGAGTTGAGCCGTGGTCCGCACGGCGCAGTCGTCGATGACGCGCAGCAGTTCCCCGTCGCGCAGGGCCTGACCCGCCTGCTTGACGAGGCTCCAGGTGATGTCGACGAGACTGACGAACTGGTAGAGGTCCTGAAGGTCTCGCAGCAGTCCCGCCGGGACGGTCCGGACGACGCTGATTCCTTGGGGGTGGAGGCGCTCGGGGACGGCTCCTGCGGTGCGTCCAGGCGGGCCAGGACGGGGGCCAGCGCCTCGGCGCCCACGCCCCTCGGCCCGGCCCCGCACCCCGACCATCCGGCCGCCCCGGACGGCCACCTCCAGGCCGCACCCGTTGGAGCACAGCAGGCAGGCGCCGCGCACCCGTGTGTCGACGTCGGCCTCGCCGACGCCGTCGATCAGGAACTGGTCCACCCGTTCGGGCCACGGGGTGCCCGCGGTGTGCGGGGTGCGGGGCCCCCAGATGTCGCAGATGCGGTCACCGCTCATGACCATCGTCCTCTCGTGGGGGGCATGTTGTCTCGTTCGCATCAGGAGGTGGGCCTACGCTGCCGATATGAGCGCACGGGATGAACCGGAACGGAGGACGGGTACGGATACCGGTGGTACCGGTGGTACCGGTCCGGTTCTGGATCCCCGGGTGGGCTCCTCGGGCGGTCCCGGAGCGGGTGGATCCACCTTCACCGTCGTCGTGGCGGCGGCGGCCAATCTGGGTGTCGCGCTCGCCAAGGCCGTCGCCGGCGTCATCAGCGGTTCCAGCGCCATGCTGTCCGAGGCCGGACACTCGGTCGCCGACACCATCACCGAAGTGCTCCTGCTGGTGGCCCTCAAACGCGGCAGGAAGCCCCCTGACGAGGACCACCCTCTGGGACATGGACCCGAGCGCTACATCTGGGCGCTGCTCGCCTCCGTCGCCACCTTCGTCGGCGGCGGCGTGTTCGCCGTCTACGACGGCATTCACGCCCTGACGCACGGCGAGACACCCGGTGACCCCCTGATCGCCTACATCGTGCTCGCCGTCGCCTTCGTCCTGGAGGGCCTGTCCTTGCGTACGGGGCTCAAACAGGCCACCGGGAGAGCCAGACACTTTCGAGTTCATGTTCTGCGCTACCTTCAGTACACACCCGACACCGCCGTCAAGGCGGTCGTCATGGAGGATTCGGCGGCCCTCATCGGTCTGGCGCTGGCCGCGCTCGGTCTGCTCGGCGGTCAGCTCACCGGATCCGGGGTGTGGGACGGTGTCGCCTCCATCCTCATCGGCCTGCTGCTCGTCCTCGTCGCCTTCGTCCTGGGCCGTTCGAACACCGAACTCCTCATCGGCCGTGCGCTGCCGGCCCCGGTGCGGGACGCCGTACGCCGGGAACTGACGGGCATCCGGCACATCGAGAGCGTCCTGGAGCTGACGACCCTGGTGCAGGGCCCGGGCGAGATCCTCATCGCGGCGAAGGTCGACTTCCGTGGCCTGTCCACCTCCGACGAGATCGAATCGGCCTGCGAGGAGGCGGAGTCCCGCCTCCGCACGCTCTTCCCGGCCGTCGGGCGCGTCTACCTGGACCCGACGCCGCCCCGCCACGGCGACTGAGACCGGACGACCCGGCCGGCCGCTGATCTCGCGCTTCGCCTTCGGTCCGGAGCGGCAGGGGAAGCGAGGCTACCGCGCCCCGCCGTGCGCGCGATGCGACACGTGACGGCTTTTGGAGCGCGCGACAACGTCTGTTGTGGGGCGGTCCAGTGTCGGCCCGAGAAGCTGCCGGGGTCGGCGCCCGGAGATAGCTTGGTCTGAGAGACGGCAATGGTTGCGCACCGATCGGACCTCCGGCGGGAGGCCTGTGCGACAGCTCATGACCACCCGAAACGCGCATCTGGAGTTGGTTCTCATGTCGATGTCGTTCGGCTCAGCCTTCGGTTCGTCGGATCCGTTCGGTGAGCTGTTGAACCGGTTCTTCGGGATGTCGCCCGCGACGTCGCCTCCGGCGGTGCAACGGGTGCCGATCGGGCGGCTGCTGAGCGAGCCGTCGCAGGAGCTGCTCAATCTGGCGGCGCGGCGGGCGCTGGAGGACGGCACCTCCGACCTCGACACCGACCATCTGCTGTGGGCGGCGACCAAGGTCGATCCCTCGCGAAGCCTGCTGTCCCAGGCCGGAGTCGACCCCGAGGTGTTCGCGTCGAAGATCGCCGAGGTGCTGCCGAAGGAGTCGGGTGAGCCGTCCGCCGAGCCAGGGCTCACCCCGGCCGCCAAGCGCACCCTCGCCGACGCGTACGGCCGGTCGCAGGCGGCCGGTGCCTCTTACATCGGCCCGGAGCACATCCTCGGCGCCCTCCTGGACAGCACCGGCAGCGGGGCCGCCCGTCTGCTCCAGGACTCAGGACTGGACGCGGAGCAGCTGCGCGGCCTCACCGACAGGCCGGCGCGCTCGGAGGGTGCCCAGGCGGCCGGGCGGCAGCCGTCGACGTCGTTGGAGGAGTACGGGCGGGATCTGACGGAGGAGGCGAAGGCGGGCAGGCTGGATCCGGTGGTGGGGCGTGCGGAGGAGATCGAGCAGACG
>NZ_JBEXZD010000154.1:0-14751 GCF_040628575.1 Streptomyces sp. NPDC006393 | reverse complement strand
ACGACCGCGTGCGACACGGCCCATCCGTCCCGGGTGCGGATCCTCGCGGTCAGTCCCATCCCGTTTTCTGCCTTTCGATTGCTCGTTCGCCTGGGGGGCGCCTCAGCCGGTGCCGGCGTCGCCCCTCCGGCTCACTCGCGTGTTCATTCGCGTGCAAAGCCTTGCAAATTGGTCATATGAAACCGGCCCGCGGTGGGGCGCACCTCCGCTCGGAGCACGCCCCGCCACGGGCCGGGTCCGGACTACTCGCCGGGGTGGGCGAGTTCGATGTCGTGGTCGTCGACACCGCGGCCGGTGACGCTCAGGGCCGTCGCCACCGGCGGGTAGCCCGTCGCGATGACGGTGTACTCACCGCTGTTCAGGTCGGTGAAGGCGTACGCCCCGTCCGTGCCGGTGGTGGCCGTGCCGACCACGTTGCCCGCCGCGTCCACCAGGGTCACGCGGGCGTCCGCGAGGGGACCGTGCGGGGCCCGGACGACACCCTGGAGCTGCGCGCCGGAGTCGAGGTCGATCTCGACCCGGGTGACCCCGGTGCCGCCCACCTCGACCGGCAGCGCCCGCGGGCGGTAGCCGACGGCGTTCACCGCGACGGTCACCGCACCCGGCACCAGCTCGGCGAAGGAGAACTCGCCCTGCTCACCGGTGGTCCCGGTGGCCAGCAGGTCGCCGCGTACGTCGGTGACGATCACCATGGCGTCCTTCACCGGCAGCCCGTTCTCCACGGCCCGCACCACACCGGTCAGCCCGCTGGTGCCGCTGAGCAGGATGTCGTACGCCACCGGCTCGCCGTTCACGACGATCGTGGACGCCTGCGGCTGGAAGCCGTCGGCGGAGGCGATCAGGACGTAGGAGCCCGCGCCCGGCGCGTCCAGCGCGTAGGCGCCGTCGGCCTGCGCGACCGACCGGCCCAGCTGGCGGCCGGCCAGCGAGATCAGCGTGACCGCGGCCTGCGGCACCGGCGCGCTCTCGGCGCCCCGGACGAAGCCGCGCACCGGGATCCCGCCGCCGGAGCCGGCGGCCGGCTCACCGGGCGCCACCGTGGCGACCGCGGCCAGCCGCTGCGTGCCCAGCGCGTCCTGCGTGCCCTCCGGGCCCGTCTGCGTACCGGAGGTGGCGGCGGCCCAGCTGGGCACCCGCTCCCCGGCCGGGATGGACGCCTGGGCCGCGGCGGCCTCGGCGGCCGTGGTCTCGGCCTCGGCGACGACCGGAGTCGCGGCCGGGTCCACCGGGGCGCTCTCGCCCTCGGCGGCCTGCGCCAGCGCGCCCTTCGTGCGCAACGGGACCTCCTTGATGAACAGCGTGATCAGGAAGGCGACGGCGGCCAGCGCGCCGGCGATCAGGAAGATGTCGGCGATGCCGTGCCCGTAGGCGCTCTCCATGACCGTGCGCAGCGGCTTCGGCAGCGCGTTCATGTCCGGGATGGTGTCGGTGCCGGAGCCGGAGCCGCCCGCGAGCTTGGCGTACTTCGGGCCGAGGTCGGACAGGCCGTCCTTGACGTAGTGGGTGATCCGGTTGGCCATCACCGCGCCGAGCGCGGAGACGCCGATCGCACCGCCCAGGGAACGGAAGAAGGTGACCGTGGAGCTGGCGGAACCGAGGTCGCTCGGGGCCACCTGGTTCTGCGTGCACAGCACCAGGTTCTGCATCATCATGCCGATGCCGAGACCCAGCAGCGCCATGAAGATGGCCATCTTCCAGTAGTCGGTGTCGTACCGGATGGTGCCCAGCAGGCCCAGACCGGCCGTCACCAGCACGCCGCCGCTGACCAGCCAGCCCTTCCAGCGGCCGGTACGGGTGATGAACTGACCGGAGACGGTGGAGGAGACGAACAGACCGCCGATCATCGGGATCGTCAGGACGCCGGACATCGTCGGGGACTTGTCCCGGGCCAGCTGGAAGTACTGGCTGAAGAAGACGGTGCCGGTGAACATCGCGACGCCGACGAAGAGCGAGGCGAGCGACGAGAGCGTGATGGTGCGGTTGCGGAACAGCCGCAGCGGGATGATCGGCTCGCTGACCTTGGCCTCCACGAGCACGAACAGCGCGCCGAGGACGATCGAACCGCCGACCATCGCGGCCGTCTGCCACGACATCCAGTCGTACTTGTCGCCGGCGAAGGTGACCCAGATCAGCAGCAGGGAGACGGCGGCGGAGATCAGGAGCGCGCCGCCCCAGTCGACCTTCACCTGACGCTTCACGACGGGCAGGTGCAGGGTCTTCTGGAGCACGATCAGCGCGATCACCGCGAACGGCACGCCGACGTAGAAGCACCAGCGCCAGCCCAGCCAGGAGGTGTCGGTGATGACACCGCCGAGCAGCGGGCCGCCGACGGTCGCGACGGCGAACGTGGCGCCGAGGTAGCCGGAGTAACGGCCCCGCTCACGCGGGGAGATCATCGCGGCCATGACGATCTGCGCCAGTGCGGACAGACCGCCGGTGCCGATGCCCTGCACCACACGGCACACGATCAGCATGCCGGGGTTCTGCGAGAGACCGGCCGCCATCGACGCGACGACGTAGATGATCAGCGCTATCTGGACGAGCGCCTTCTTGCTGTACAGGTCGGCGAGCTTGCCCCACAGGGGAGTGGCCGCGGTCATCGACAGCAGGGCGGCCGTGACCACCCAGGTGTAGGCGGACTGGCCGCCGCCGAGGTCACCGATGATCTTCGGCAGTGCGTTGGAGACGATCGTGGACGACAGGATCGCCACGAACATGCCGAGCATCAGCCCGGAGAGCGCCTCCATGATCTGCCGGTGGGACATCGGAGCGCTCGCCGGGGAGCCTCCCCCATGCTTGGCGTGAGCCCGCACACCGGCTGGTGTGGTCGTTGCCATGGGCTTCCTTTGCTTACGTGCTTGCGGGTGTACGGGTGGTGAAAGTGGTCTCTTCGACTACGGGCGCGGCGCGGCGGGTTCGGGGACCCGGACGGCGGTGGACCGGCAGTCGCCGAAACTGGCGCGCAGCCGGGTCATCAGCCGGATGAGCTGACCGACCTCGTCGTCGGTCCAGTCGCCGAGCCGCTCGGCGAGCAGGTGCGTGGTCCGGCGGGACAGGTCGTCCAGCCGGTCCACGCCCACGGGCGTCAGGCGCAGGATGCGCGAGCGCTTGTCCGCGGGGTCCGGCAGCCGCTCGATCCAGCCGCGCGCGGCGACGTGCGCCACATGCCGGCTGGTCACCGACATGTCCACGGCGAGCAGCTCCGCGAGCTTGCTCATGCGCATGTCGCCATGACGGCCGAGCAGCGTCAGCACGGCTGCCGAGCCCGCCGGACAGTCGGACGGCAGGATCCGCCCCAGGTCCCGCTTCACGGCCCCGATGGCGCTGAGCTGACGCGCCAGCTCTTCGTACTGCGCCTGCTCGGCCATCACACCTCCCGTAATCGTTGCTTGGGGCAACCATACGGGCGGTTGGTTGCTGCAGGCAAACAAATCCGTGGCCGACGGCGCAAAAACTTGGCAAAGGCAAGTATTGCGAACGTAAACCCGCAGGTGGACAAGACAGCCCGTCTGGGGGTGCCCCCTCTGGGGGAGTTTGAGGACGAGGCCGTTCAGGCCGAAGCGGGGGTCTGGGGGCGGCAGCCCCCAGGGACGGCCACACCGACTCGGGCACGTGTGAAGGAGCAGCGGAAAGAGCCCCCGCGCTTGGGCAGCCCCCACGTTTTCGCTAGGGTCTCGGGCCATGGCTAACACCCAGGGCCCCCAGGGCAATTACGACCCCGCCGGCAGCACCCAGATGTTCCGCGCGTTCGTCGACGAGGCTCCCCAGGCCGCGCGGCAGCAGGAGACCTCCTCCGGGCCGCGCGTCGGCCTGATCCTCGGTGTCGTCGCCGCCGTGGTGATCGTCGCGGCCGTCGCCTGGCTGGCGTTCAAGTAGACCTGGCGTTCGAGCACAGCTCGCGCCCGGGCAGGCGGCCACCCACGCCACCGCCCGGACGGACGACGGCCGCCGGGGCGCCCGCATCGGCGCCTCGACGGCCGTGAGTCGATGTCGTCGTTCCCGCGGCTCCGCCGCCCCGCCTCGGCGTCAGTCCGAGATGAGCCCTTCCCGCAGCTGGGCCAGGGTCCGGGTGAGCAGCCGGGAGACGTGCATCTGCGAGATGCCGACCTCCTCGCCGATCTGCGACTGGGTCATGTTGGCGAAGAAGCGCAGCATGATGATCCGCCGCTCCCGGGGCGGCAGCTTGGCGAGCAGCGGCTTGAGCGACTCGCGGTACTCCACCCCCTCCAGCGCCGAGTCCTCGTAGCCGAGGCGGTCCGCCAGGGAGCCCTCGCCCCCGTCGTCCTCCGGGGCCGGGGAGTCGAGGGAGGAGGCGGTGTAGGCGTTGCCGACCGCGAGGCCGTCGACGACGTCCTCCTCCGACACGCCCAGGACCGCGGCGAGTTCGCCGACGGTCGGCGACCGGTCCAGCTTCTGCGACAGCTCGTCGCTGGCCTTGGTCAGGGCGAGCCGCAGCTCCTGAAGGCGCCTGGGCACCCGCACCGACCAGGACGTGTCCCGGAAGAAGCGCTTGATCTCGCCGACGACGGTCGGCATCGCGAACGTCGGGAACTCCACACCGCGTTCGCAGTCGAAGCGGTCGATCGCCTTGATCAGGCCGATGGTGCCGACCTGGACGATGTCCTCCATCGGCTCGTTGCGCGAGCGGAAGCGGGCGGCCGCGTAGCGGACCAGCGGGAGGTTGAGCTCGATCAGGGTGTCACGGACGTAGGCGCGCTCGGGGCTGTCCTCGTCGAGCGCGGCGAGCCGCAGGAACAGGGAGCGGGACAGGGTGCGGGTGTCGATGATCTCTGAGGGCGGCAGTGCCGGGGTGGGAGTGGCCGGCAGGGCCGGGGCCGGGACGGCCCCGAGGGCCGCCACGTCGTCGAGGGCGTCGAGCGGCTCGAGCGCCGGGGACGGCGCCTCGCTCTTCATGAGCGTCAGCACCTTGGAGCTGCCCTGGTCTGCGGACATGCCACCCCCTCTGGGTCGCGGGACGGTCGCGGCCGGGCTCTCTGACGAGGAGAACTCAGCCTTCACCTGAATACCGGAGCCGAAGCCGCGGCAAACGCGCTTCCCGCAGAATGTCACATGTCGGCAACGCGCTGTAGTGACATGTCGACATCCGATACGCGAATCAGCCCTGGCAGACAGCGGTCTGACGGGCTTTCGGAACGTCCCTGTCGGAATCTTCCCAGGTGAGCGATTCGCTCGTGACGGTTACGCCTCGATCCTGTTTGCGGATCTCAGCCGCTGGAAGCTACGCGCGAGTAGCCGGGACACATGCATCTGGGAGACGCCGAGTTCGGCACTGATCTGCGACTGGGTGAGATTGCTGTAGTAGCGCAGCAGCAGGATGCGCTGTTCCCGTTCGGGGAGTTGGACGAGGAGGTGGCGGACCAGGTCGCGGTGCTCGACGCCGTCCAGGGCCGGGTCCTCGTAGCCGAGCCGGTCCAGCAGCCCGGGCAGCCCGTCGCCCTCCTGGGCCGCCTCCAGCGAGGTCGCGTGGTACGACCTCCCGGCCTCGATGCAGGAGAGCACCTCCTCCTCGGTGATGCGCAGCCGCTCGGCGATCTCGGCGGTCGTGGGGGAGCGGCCGAAGGCGGTCGTCAGGTCCTCGGTCGCGCTGTTGACCTGGACCCACAGCTCGTGCAGCCGGCGCGGGACGTGGACGGTGCGGACGTTGTCGCGGAAGTACCGCTTGATCTCGCCGACGACCGTGGGCATGGCGAAGGTGGGGAACTGGACGCCCCGGTCCGGGTCGAAGCGGTCGATGGCGTTGATCAGCCCGATGGTGCCGACCTGGACGACGTCCTCCATCGGCTCGTTGCGGGAGCGGAAGCGGGCGGCCGCGTAGCGCACGAGCGGTAGGTTGGCCTCGATGAGCGCCCCGCGCACGCGGGAGTGTTCGGCGGTGCCGGGTTCGAGCTCCTTCAGCTGGGTGAAGAGCAGCTGGGTGAGGGCGCGGGTGTCGGCGCCGCGCCGCTTCTCCGGGGCCGGTGTGGTGGTCGGGTTCGGGGTCGGGTTCGGGGTCGGGGTCGGCCCGGGGGCCGCGGCCTGAGTGGATTCCTCCTGGGGCGGCGCAGTACTGGCCGACACGGTCAACGCCACCTCTTCGTCGATCAACTCATCCGTCAAAAGCGGTCATAGCATCACAAGACAGGTGCATCGGGTTCAAGCACCGCATAAGCACGTGTTGAGGTATGAATTAGGGCATAAGACGCGAAAAATCCCCGCACCGTTCCGGTGCGGGGCCGAGCGTGCAGCCGTACGGCTCAGAACTCGTAGTCGGCGATCACCCACGTGGCGAACTCGCGCCACAGGGCGACACCGGCCTGATGGGCCGGGTGCTCCAGGTACCGCTTCAGGGCGTCGGCGTCCTCCACCGCGGAGTTGATCGCGAAGTCGTGGGCGATGGGCCGGTCGCTCACGTTCCAGCCGCACTCCCAGAAGCGCAGCTCGTCGATCTGGCCGCCGAGGGCGCGGAAGGCCTCGGCCCCCGCCACGACGCGCGGGTCGTCGCGCTCGACACCCTCGTTGAGCTTGAAGAGGACCAGGTGGCGGATCATGAGTTTCCTCCGTGGGCGACCCATGTCATGAAGTCGCCGATGGCCTTGGCGGCGTCCGATATGCCCTCGAACCCTATCTGGACGTAGTCGGCCGCCTTGGCCGGGTCCGTGATGATCACGTACAGCGCGAAGACCACGAGCACATAGACGACGATCTTCTTGGCGTTCACCGCCATCGCGGCCTCCCCTGTCGCTTGTCGCCCCCGGCGTCGGCTGCACGATGATCGCACGAAGGGCCCCGTCCGGCGGACGGGGCCCTTCTACAGCGGTAGCGGAGGGATTTGAACCCTCGGTGACTTGCGCCACACTCGCTTTCGAGGTCTGTTCGCGCTGGTCAGGGCATGATCCGGGGCCGTTCAACCTCGTTCATTCCCGTACTCCCGCCGGGAGCGTGAACCGCTGTGGACGGTCCCGGACGGGGATGAATGAGACGGAAACTGAGACGGAGTGAGTCAGCCACTCGTCCCGCTGACCAGCCACTATCACCACTGACAGAAGGCAACGGCGGCATCGTCGCCGGACTTGTAGCGCGGCCATCGTCTCCCGGTTGGGTCGGTGGCTTCAACCTTTCGGACGGAGGAGATCAGTTCTTGTGGCCCTCCAGCGCGAAGCGTCGCGAAAACCTCCGACCAGGTGGCCATGCCGTACTCGGTGACGAGGCGCGATGCGCCGTCGGAGAGGACGGCTGCGGCTCGTACCCCTTCGGCGGAAGTGCTGCCCACCAGGGCGTGAGCTGCCGCTTCTGCGTCGGAGCCAGCGACCCAATACCCGGTGGGCGTGTTGCGAGTCTGGCGCTGTGCGGTGACGAACCGCCGCAGCGCTTCCTGATGCTCCGTCGTATGGGTCTCGTACTGTTCGACTTCCGCCCGCAACTCGGGCACAACCTCGTCCACCCGCAGGTCCGTGAGCACCGTGAACCCGCCGGCCTCTTCCAGCACGATGGGCGAGTCCGCCAAGACCAGGTGGTCAAGGAAGCTTTCTCGCTGCCGGAGGATGGCGACCGTCGCTGATGGCGTGCCGGGATTACTGAGGTCGCACTCGGGGTGCAGCGCGGCCACGCGTTCGAGGGCGCTCGCCAAGCCGGCCGCAAGCGGCGTTTCGGGATCTGCCAGTGCTGCCACAAGGTGACCGCCGAGGTGCGCCACGTACCAGGGCACGCCGTGGCGGCATCCGGTGTCCAGACCTGCGGTACTCAGACCGTCCAGCACGACGGCAAGAGTCGGCGTACCGGCCACCCAATCTTCGTTGGGGCTGGTTCCCCCGGGTTGGGTATCGATGGCGACGCGCATGATCAGCCCTCGTGTCGGTACAGCGGCGTGACGCGTCGACTCTCCAGCACTTCGAGCGTCTCCGGGTCGTAACGACACGAGATCAGGGTGGAGAAACGACGCGTGCGGACCTCCCTGTAAAGGTCTGCCACGTTGTTTTCCAGGAAGTGCACGACTCCGTTCGCCCCGATGGAGTGGATGCCGGCGATGTAGAGGAACGTGCCCTTCCCGTCCAGCCGCGGGAGCCGTCCCAGGTACCCGAAATCACCGGCCGACCCGTCTTCGTCCTGCGGTGACCGGTACTCCTTTCCTGCCGCCTGGTCCACCAGGTGCCACGCCCGGTCCTTCTGAAACCGAAGGTTGTCGTCCCCTTCGAGGACCTGCGCCACGATCGGAGACAGGCGTGGGCCGCAGATGACGACGTGGTTGTCCCGGTTGAGGTTGACGATGCCTGTCGTCGGGATCACCTCGTACTGAGCCTCTAGCTTCATGCCGCCCAGCAGCTTCCGAAGGTGCTCAAAGTTGCTGAAGTCTTCTCGGGTCACCACCTCGCTCGGGTTCTGGTCGGGCCCCTTGCCTGCCTCGTACTTGCCGCCGAGCGACACCGTGACCAGGTCCGTGCCGAAGAAGGCACGCTCTGGCGGGGGACCGGATGACGCGAGCTGACCCACGCGCCCCCGGCTGACCCCGAGCCGCTTCGCAATCTCGGCCTGGGTCATCCCCGATGCCTGAGCCTCTTCGATCGCTTCCCGGCGGATGCGGGACAGCTCGTTCACGTGGCTCTGATACCGGGCCATCAGGTCGATTGCGCCTTTGGCGCGGTCAACGGGGTCCGTAATCCCGGAGACCCGCTCCATGTCGTCTTGCACGACTCTCCAATCGTCGCCTAGGGGGGCTATCTGACTCTATCGCGAGAGGGGGTTGCACGCAGCCATGAGTTTGCCTACGCTCCCTATCAAGCAAGGCGGCAAGCCCCCCTAAGCAAGTCGGGGGTAGCTAGTCGCGGTTGCTTGACCTGCACTGACGCGCCCGGAGGAAAGCCCGCAGGGGTGAGTACGAAGGCAGCGCTCGTTGGTTGAGAACTCAACAGTGTGCCGAGGGAACCCCGTCCCACCTCAGCGAGCAAGAGGACGGGCGTGCGCGGTCCTGACCCGCGCACGGCACAGCGCGACCTCAGCCTCTCCGCAGCGTCGCAACGCTGCGGCCGGTTGCCTCCGCTGCTCGTCTCGTACGAGCAGCGCTGAGGGGAGCCGGAATCTCCGACTTCAACGGCAAGCGGCTCCCGGGGTGCCTCCCGGGAGCCGCGTTCGGGCCGTTCCTCTGCGAAAGGAACCACGACCCATGAGCCACATCGTCACTGTTCAGGACGCTGTTACCGCGTTCGCCGACTTCATGGAGCCGACGGCTGCGGAACTGGACGCCATCGAGCAGGAGATGCCCGTGATCCTTGCGGACGTCGACCTGATCGAGGCGCAGATCATCACGCTGGACCGCACGCCGACCGAGCTGGATGCCCAGCGCATCCGCCGCGCCCGCCGCCGCCTGCTGACGGCCCGCCGGGAGCTGGCCAACCGCTCCGGTTCGGGGGAGGTGGCCTGATGGGACGCCGCTTCAAGGACATGCAGACCCCGGAACAGAAGTGGGCGGCGCAGCAGACGCGGCGTCCGGCCCCTGCCCGCCCGGTACGCCCCGCGACGCACGCGGAGTGGCGGCAGATGACCCCGCACCAGCAGGCCGCGCACCTCGCCCGACTCGATGGGCGAGAGGACGAGGCCCGCAAGTGGGAGCGGATGGGTGCACAAGCTGCTGCCGCCGACGCAGCGGCCGAGGCGAAGCCGAAGAAGCGGCGGTGGTTCCGGTGAACCGCAAGGGTCGCATCCTCCTGGTGCTGGCGCTGGTCGTGGTGGTCGGTATGGCGTTTCGGGTCTCCTGGAACGCGCTGCGGGACATCGCCGGCGCCGTCGGCGCCGACGCCACGGCAGCGACGCTGTACCCGTTCGTGGTCGACGGCCTGATGGCCCTCGCCCTGGTCGCCACCCTGGTCCTGGTCGGCCGTGACCGGTCGTTCGCGCTACGGGTGCTGGGCACCTACACCGCCGCCTCGCTCGTACTGAACTACGTGCACGGCCTGGTCCCCGAGCTGCACGGGCGTGGGGTCGATTGGGGTCGACTGGCCGACTGGGACCCGGCGAACTGGGCCCTGGTCCTGCTGGCCACCTCGCTTCCGGTCGGGTCGATCTACTTCGGATCCGATCTGGTCGCCAAGGTGCTGCACCACCGACCCGAGCCGATCCCAACCACGGTCGCGAATGCGGAGGAATCGACCGATACCGATACGAAACGGTCTACCTCTGACCTCACGGAATCGGCCCCGGCCATCGTCGCCGCCAACCCGACCGCACTGCCCCGACCGGTGCCGGTCGGCTTCGTGAAGTCGACCCTTCCCCTCAAGCCGGTGCCCGCGATCGAGTCGACTCCGCTTCAGCCGACCACCCGCCGTGCGGTAGCCGCTGAGTCGACCCGGCCGCGCCGCGCCACAGGCCGTGTCCCGGACGTGGCGAAGTCGACCCGGCCCAAGCGCACACCGGAACAGTTGCTCGACGAGGCACGCACGGCGACGGCCGACTGGCCGGACGCGAAGGTGACCGCCGAGGGCATCCGCCGCGCGGTGCACACCTCGCCGGCGAACGCGCGCCTGCTGCGGGACACGATCCTCGCCGACCGCGCCGCCATGGCCGCTGAGGCTGCGTGATGGGGGCGCTGCCGGTGTTCCGGTGGCGCCTCGCCCCGGACGGCTACGCCACCCGCCGCCAACTCAGGGCGCGCGGGCTACGCCCCGGCGGTCAGGGCGTGGCCGCTCAGCTCGAACGGCCGCGCCGCCGTCGGCCGCCGCTGGTCGCCCATCTCTACCGCGTCGACCTCGCCAAGCCCGTACGGCCGATGACCCCAGCGAGGCGAGCGGCCCTGGACAAGGCCAACGCCGCGCGCCGCACCTGCCCCGAGTGCCGACGGGATGCCGGATACGTCATCCCCGCCTCGCTCGGCATGTGCGCTCCCTGCGCCTACCCCAATCCTTCCGACTCCTTGAGGAGTGCCTGACATGGGCAAGCCCGACACGCGCCGGATCGACCGAGAGATCCGGCAGGCCACCCGCAAGCTGGCTGCAGTCCGTGAGAAGGAGATGTGGCCGCTGGACGGCCGCGAGCGTCGCGCCATCATCGCCGCGATGGCCGGCGGCTCCTACCGGGTGCTGCGGGGCCGTAGCACCGACCGCGCTGACCGCCGCCTGGAGTCGGCGTGGAGCAGCGCGGAGACCCGGCTGATCGCGGAGATCACCGCGTTGCAGAGCGAGCGGCAGCGGATCGTCACCGAGGCCGCCGCCGCCAAGGCCGCCAAGAAGTCCTCCGGCTGGTGGTGACCGCGCGCACCGTCCGCGCCGCCGCCTGACCCGCACCTGCACCGCTGGCCTGTTCGGGGTGGCCGTGCCCTCCCGCGTGCCCGGCCGCTCCGGCACCCCTTAACTTCCGCCCCTGATCGGGGCAGTCAGGAGCACCCTCAGCATGTCCGAGAACGTCGTTCACCTGCACAAGCACACCGAACCGCCCACCGAGGCGGCCACCGTGACCACGCTGACCGTGGTCCCCGACCCGGCACCGGCCGCGCCCGTGCCGCTGTGGATCCGCTCCGGCCGCGCGATCCGCACGGCCGTCACACACGAGCACACCAAGACGACGGTCCGCGCGGTGGCCCGGCACAGTCTCTACGTGGCCGGCGGGGCGCGGATCGTCGCCAAGCGCACGTGGGACGGCCGCACCGCCGCCCGCTATGAGCGCATGCTCCGCGCCGCTGAGGCCGCCGCGAACTACGAGGCGGCGGCGGAGTGGGAAGAGCGCGGGCAGCGCTTCCGCGACGCCCGCCACCGCCGCCGCATGGACCTGCTCCACTCCCCGCTCGATGCCGCCAAGGGCGCGGCTGCCAGCGCTGGCATGGGTATCGGCGGTCTGGTCCTGCTCGGCATCGCCATGGCCATCGCCACCAAAGACGCCACCGAGGTGGTCACCCCGCTCATGGCGGTCATCAAGTTCATCAACCTGATGATCACGATCGTGCGCGTGGTCTGGGGTCCCGCGATCTCGGTCGGCCCGTTCCTGGCCCTGCTCGCCCTGTGGGCCGTCGGCAGCAAGCAGCAAGCCGCACCGAACTGGGCACTCCCGGCCAACGTCCGCGGCAGCGAGGGGGAGCCCATCACCCCGTCCATCGTGGTCAAGGCCCTGCGTGACCTGGGAGTCCCGGCGCTGCGCAACGCCATCAAGGAGATGGGCGACGCCGGCGCGAGCATGCTCGGACCGATCACCATCGCCGGATGCGGCGTCGAGGTAGACGTCACGCTTCCCTCGGGGGTGTCGACGATCGAGGTGCAGAACCGGCGCCGCAAGCTGGCCGAGAACCTCACCCGGCACGAGCACGAGGTGTTCATCACCATCCCGACCGCCGCCCGCACGGTCCGGCTGTGGATCGCCGACTCCGGCGCGCTCGATGAGCCGATCGGGCCGTCCCCGCTGGTCACCGACGACACGATGACCGCCGACTACGCCAAGGGAAAGGCCCCCTGGGGGCAGGACCTGCGTGGGGACGCTGCTGCGCTGAGCTTGTATCAGCGGCACCTGCTCATCACGGGCCTGTCGAACCAGGGCAAGACCGTGGCCCTGCGCTCCCTGGCCCTGTGGCTCTCGCTGGACAAGTCGGTGCAGTTCCTCATGGGTGACCTCAAGGGCGTGGGCGACTGGGCCATGTTCGACGGGCTCGCCACGACCCTGATCCAGGGTCCGACGGATGAGCACGTGATCCAGGTGACCGAGATGGTTGAAGGCGCGGTGGATGAGATGAACCGCCGTATCCAGGCGCCGCCCGGCACCACCTTCCCGCCGCTGATCGTGCTGGTCGACGAGGCACAAGTGGCGTTCATGTGCCCGGCCAAGGACAAGGACAAGCGCCCCTATGGCGGGTCCAAGGCCAACTCCCGGTACTTCATGGCCGTCCGGAAGATCCACAACCAGGGGCGGGCCGTGAACGTGCTGATGTGGCAGGGCACCCAGGACCCGACCAACGAGAACCTTCCCAAGCTGGTCCGCGAGGGCGCCCACACCCGAGCCTCCCTCGCCCTGGGCACCGAGTCCCAGGCCCGCATGGCGCTCGGGGACAAGGCCGTCGACGGGGGCGCCGCTCCGAACCTGCTCCGTCCGGGCCTGGACCGGGGAACCCTGGTCGTCGCCTCCGACGGCATCACCATCCCCGCCGGACAGTCCTCCATCACGGTGCGCACCCACTACATCGACGACGACGCCGCCAAGGCCATCACCGACCGCGCCAAGGCCCTGCGCGACGGCGTGACCACCCTGCACGCCATCAAGCGGGGCGAGGAGCGTGACCCGCTCGCCGACATCGCCGCCGTCCTCGGTGACGCGCCCCGCGTGCGGACGAAGGACGTCCTGGCACGGCTCGCCACACGGAACGCGGACGCCTACGGCGGCTGGTCGTTCATCGACCTTAAGCGCGTCCTGGACGACGCCGGCGCCGAGCCGTACAAGTCCGACGGCGTCATGGTCGTCGCCCGCGACCGCGTCGCCCGCGCCCTCGCCAACCGCGACACCGAGGGTTCCGCTTCCGCCTCCGAGTGACAGGGAGCCGCACCCCGTCGGGTCAGGGAGACAGGGAGAACTCCCTGAACCCCTCCCTGACCCACCTCCCTGGCTTTGACCTGCACAAATGATCGTTCAGGGAGCCAGGGAGGCCCGCAGGTCAGACCCCTCAAACACCCCTCCACACGGCACCCCGAAGGGGGTGTCTCTGCCTCCCTGGCCAACCGCCGGAAGGGATTCCGCATGTACCCCGAGACCACTCCCGAAACCGTCCGCCCGGACGCCGGGATGAGCGACGCCGAGGCGACGGCCGAGGCGCGCCGGATCATCGCTGAGGCGTACCGGCCCGCACCCGAGGTGCCCACCTCCTACCGCGACACCAGCCCCCTGCCCGCCTACGGCGACACCCCGCCAGTCCTCCAGCCGGACCGCCGGATCGTCCCCGCGTGGGCCGCCGGTACCGCCGTCGCTGGGATCGGCGTTGGCGCCGCGTGCGTCGGCGTCGGCT
Source organism: Streptomyces sp. NPDC006393 (assembly GCF_040628575.1). Classification (NCBI taxonomy): domain Bacteria; kingdom Bacillati; phylum Actinomycetota; class Actinomycetes; order Kitasatosporales; family Streptomycetaceae; genus Streptomyces; species Streptomyces sp. NPDC006393. The sequence continues at coordinate 788 of NZ_JBEXZD010000154.1, read as the reverse complement.
GCGGTGTCTGGCTCGCCTGCCAGGGATTCGCCGCCGTCTCCCTGACGTCCGTCTTGTTCGTCACCCTGCCCATCGCCGCCGTGGCCGCCGTCGTCGCCGCCATGGGATCCGCCCTGCGCTCCCTCAAGGCCGCCCACACCGAGCACCACCACCACTACGCCGGCCCGGTCCGGCAGGAGAACACCACCACCCACACCCGCGGCGTATTCGCCCGCACCACCAACCGCTAGCAACGCCAAGGGCGGCCCCCATCTCTCGCCAAAGAACCGGGGCCGCCCCTGTCATCCAGCACCCGAGCATGGAACTGGAGACCTCCAGCATGACCCATGACCTCCACTCCGCGCTGTTACGCGCAGCGCTGGACGCCGCCGAACGCGGCTGGCACGTCTTCCCACTCCGCCCCGGCACCAAGCGGCCCGCCCTGCACGGCGAGAAGACGTGCACCGGCACCGGCGAGTGCACCAATGGGCACCTGAAGTGGGAGCAGCGCGCCACCACCGACCCGGACCGCATCCGCGCCGCCTGGTCGCGGGCGCCGTTCAACGTCGGCATTGCCACCGGCCCTTCCAGGCTGCTGGTCGTCGACCTAGACACGCCCGAGCACAAAGGCAGTTCGGACGCGCCTGACGGCGCGGCAACCTTCGGGGCGCTCTGCGAGCGCGCCGGGCACGCCGTCCCTGAGACCTACCGGAGCCGGACCCCCAGCGGCGGGACGCACCTGTACTTCACCGCCCCGGATGGCGTTCGGCTGGGTAACACCGCGGGCACCGTGGCGGATGCGGTCGACA
>NZ_JBEXZD010000153.1:0-14830 GCF_040628575.1 Streptomyces sp. NPDC006393 | reverse complement strand
GACATGGCCGGCCGCGCCTCCATCGAGCTCAAGGGCAAGGAACTCGGCATCGACCTCGGCGGCGACCGCGAACTCGTCGGCCGCGTCGTCGAACGCGTGAAGGAGCGCGAGCTCAAGGGCTACACCTACGAGGCGGCCGACGCCAGCTTCGAACTGCTGCTCCGCGCGGAGGCCGAGGGCAGGCCCCTGAAGTACTTCGACGTGGAGTCCTGGCGGGCCATCGTCGAGGACCGCCCCGACGGCACCCACGCCAACGAGGCCACGGTCAAGCTGTGGGCCAAGAGCGAGCGCATCGTCGCCACCGCCGAGGGCAACGGCCCGGTCAACGCCCTCGACCGCGCCCTGCGCGTCGCCCTGGAGAAGATCTACCCCCAGCTGGGCGCCCTCGAGCTCGTCGACTACAAGGTCCGCATCCTGGAGGGCCGGCACGGCACCTCCTCCACCACCCGCGTGCTCATCTCCACCTCCGACGGCAAGGGCGAGTGGTCCACCGTGGGCGTCGCCGACAACGTCATCGCCGCCTCCTGGCAGGCCCTGGAGGACGCGTACACCTACGGGCTGCTCCGGGCGGGCGTCGAGCCGGCGCAGTAGCCACAGCGTGGAGGCAACGTGCTGGGCGGCGGTGAGCCGGTCCGGTAGCCCGTCCGGGTGGTCAGGGCCACCGGGTGGTCGAGGCCGCCGAGTGATCAGGGCGCGCGCCAGATGTTGTCGAAGGCCGCGTCCTCGATGCGCCGCCGCTGCCGTACGGCCTCCAGCTCCTGCACCGCCTCGTGGACGGCGGCCAGCACGGTCAGCGCGGCCTCGTCGTCCGGCTCGGCGGCCTCGCCGGACTCGCCGGCCGCCTCGGCCGGGATGCCCAGCGCGGCGGCCAGCCCGGCGAGGACGGGCTCGCGGTCGGCCCAGCGGTCGGCCGCCGCGCGCCGCGCCGGCGAGTCGACCGGCACCGGCCGGTCGGACCCCCGGGGCATCCACCGGTGCCGCCGCCCGGCCACCTGCCCCGCCGCCTCCAGCACATCGACGTACGCCGAGGCCAGGCCCCGCCCCCGGCGCCACAGCCAGTCCTCGACGGTCTCGTACGGCGCCTCGCGGACCAGCGCCGCCCCCGCCTCGTCCAGCAGGCGGTCGTCCGTGGCCGGCACCAGTCCGGGCAGGATGCGCTCGCCGTCCAGGGAGACGGACCCGGCCGAGAGCAGGTCGACCAGTTCGGCCCCGGCCAGGGCCAGTGACAGGTCGCCCTGCTCCACGGGGTGCGTGCCCGGAACGTCCAGGGTGACGAAGAACAGGTCACGCGATGTGCTCATGCCGGACTCCAGGTCGGGGCGGTGACGACGGCGGGGTGTTCCCGGCCGGTCGGCCGGCCCGGCCGCCCGGCCGGGCCATGCCCTGCCTGACGATACGTCACCTCAGCTGCCACTTCTGGTTCGCCGCCCCCGTGCACGACCAGATCTGCACGCGGGTGCCGTCGGCCGAGGAGTTGTCGGTGACGTCCAGACACTTGTCCGCGGCGAGGTTCACCACATCACCGGTCGACGCGTTGTACGACCACTGCTGCGCCCCGGTGCCATTGCAGTCGTACAGCTGTACCTTCGCGCCGTCGGCCGTCGAGCCCGACGTCACGTCCAGGCACTTGCCGAGCGCCTGGACCGATCCGTCCGCCCGCACCGTCCACTGCTGGGCGGCCGTGCCGTTGCAGGCGTAGAGCTGCACGGGCGTGCCGTTCGCCGACGAGGCACCTGCCACGTCCAGGCACTTGCCCGCCAGTCCCACGAACGCCCCCGACCGGCTGCCGCCGCCCGACTGCGTCCCCGACCAGGTGAAGGTCGCCGAGGTCTTGCCCGGCAGCGAGTAAGTGGCGTGCTGCGAGCCCCAGTCGATGGTGACCGTCTTCGCGCTCGACGCGTCGTTGTAGGCGATCAGCGCCTTGCTGCCGTCCGGGTTGCGCCAGGCCACGTTCGGCACGGACGACGAGGCGGTCGACGCGATCCGCTGCGCGCCCGGCCGGACGAACTTCGTCAGATGCCCCATGTCGTAGTACTCGACGGTGTAGTCCACCTGGCCGGCCTGCGCGTCGCCGTTGTGCACCGTGATCAGCCCGCTGCACGTCCCGCATCCGCCGTTGTGCGGCCCGCGGTCCTGGTCCACCGCCAGCGACCACTTCGTCACCGACTTCGCCCAGTTGCGCGTGTAGTCGACGATGTTGAGCATGTCCTCGCGCTGCTGGTTCGCGATCCAGGTGCCGCCCGAGTGTTCGGTGCCGAAGGCGTCCAGCTGCGGATACCGGTCGTGGACCGTGGTCTGCTTCGTGACGTCGCCGCCGTAGCCGTGCCAGGCGATCCCGCCGAAGTTCGGATGCGAGCGGACCGCCGGGTCGTCCACCGTCTGCGTGGCGTAGGAGTCGTAGGTGTCCCAGTTCCAGTCGTCCGCGAGGACCTTCGTGGTCAGCCCGGCCGCCTGGAGCCTCGGCAGCAGCTCGCTCTTGGTGAAGTACGCCAGGCCGGAGGCGTTCCAGCTCATGGACGGATAGCCGGAGCAGCACGTCGGCTCGTTCTGCGCGGTCACATAGGAGACGGGTATGCCCTGGTCGCGGTACGCCTGGAGGTACTTCACGAAGTACGCGGCGTAGGCTCCGTAGTCCTCCGCCTTCAGCCAGCCGCCGTTGAGCGAGCCGCTGTCCTTCATCCAGGCCGGTGCGGTCCACGGCGAGGCCATCACGGTCAGGGACGGGTTCAGCTGGAGCGCCTGCCGGGTGAGCGGGACGACGTCCGCGAGGTCGTGTGCGATCGAGAACTTCGCCAGGGACGGGTCGCTCTGCCCGGCCGGCACGTCGTCGTAGGTGTACCCGTAACGCGCCAGGTCCGAGGCGCCCATCGGATTGCGCAGGAACGACAGTCCGATGCCGTCCGTGGGTGAGAACAGCTTGCGCATGGTGGCGTCCCGGGTCGCCGGGGACAGCGCGCCGCTGCTGTTCATCAGCCAGGCCGCGGTGTCCGTGAAGGACGCGCCGCCGCCGGTGAAGGTCTGGTAGCGGGTGTTCTCGTCGACCGTGATGTTCTCGCCGTCGCCGCCGGTGCCGGACTGGAAGGTGAACGGTGTCTGCTGCTGGAGCCCGCGGACCACATGCCGCCCGCCGGAGTCGTCGGTCGTGGTCAGCCAGGCGGTGACCTGCTCGCCGGCCGCGTGCGCGGACGGAGCGGTCACGGTGGTCAGCCCGGCGGTGGCCAGCAGGCCCGCGAGGAGCAGTCGAGCCGTGCGCAGAGGTCTTCTCGGTCTTCTCATGGATGCGCCGCCCTTCTGGGTGGGGGATGGGAGGCGTGACGAGCCGTGAGTAAATGACGACATCTCAGGGCCGTCAAGAGGTCGCGCGTTCACAAGCCGAAGGAACAACGCGCCTACTTCGGCCGTGGGTTGCTGCTGTACCAGCTGTTGTGTGAAGTCTTGACGGGTCGAGCGCCGCCCTTGTTAACTCACGCCGTGATCTAAGTCATGAGCGAGTCCCCGAGTCGCGGGAAGGTCCGTCCATGCGAAGAACCGCCCTGCTCGCCTCCGCCACCCTGCTCACCGCGCTGATCCCGCTGGCGTCCGCGCACGCCGCCCCGGATCCCGCGCCCGACCCCGCCCCGGTGCCCGTCGACCGTTTCGAGGGCGAGGTGCCCTTCGCGAACCAGCCCGCCGAGGGCATCTTCACCTGGGGTGGCGACAGCGACGACCCGCCCACCCTCCAGCTCGCCGCCCGTCCCGACGCCCCCGAGGGCGCCAAGGTGCTCTCCGGCACCTACGACATCAGCGGCTACGGCGGCTTCACCCACGACTTCGCCGCCGGCCAGCCGGCCCACGACTGGTCCGCCCACCAGGGCATCCGCTTCTGGTGGGACGGCCAGGACAACGGCAGGAAGATCGCCTTCGAGATCAAGGACGGCGGCGCGAACGGCGAGGCGTCCGAGCTGTGGACGACCTCCTTCACCGACGACTTCAGCGGCTGGAAACAGGTGGAGCTGCCCTTCACCGACTTCACCTATCGCACGGACTACCAGCCCGTCGGCGGCATCGACCACGTCCTCGGCCTGACGCAGATGTGGGGCTACGCGCTGACGCTCCCGGCCGGCACCAAGGGCGGCTTCGCCATGGACGACGTGGAGCTGTACGGCAAGGCGGACCAGTCGCTGCGCGCCTCCGTCACCACCGACGCGCCGGTCTACCCGGTCCACGAGGGCGGCACGGCCGCCGTCAGGATCACCCTCGCCACCACCGGCTCCGCCCCCGTCGACGAGCCCGTCACCGTCGAGTACCGCACGGCGGCCACCGGCTCCGCCCGGCCCGGCCAGGACTACACCCCCGTCTCCGGCACCCTCACCTTCCCCGCGGGCACCGCCTCCGGGACCTCCCGGACCGTCGAGGTCCCCACGCTGAAGGACAGGTCGGCCGAGCCGGCCGAGACCGTCCCGCTCCAGCTCACCGTCACCGGCGCCAAGGCCCCGGCCGAGACCCCCGAGGTCGTCGTCGACGCCCACGGACTGCCGTACCTGGACAGCAGGCTGCCGGTGAGGAAGCGGGTCGCGGACCTGGTCTCCCGGATGTCCCTGGAGGAGAAGGCCGGGCAGATGACCCAGGCCGAGCGCGGCGCGATGTCCGCACCGGGCGACATCGCCGCCTACGGCCTCGGCTCACTGCTCTCCGGCGGCGGCTCGACCCCGACGCCCAACACCGCCGAGGCCTGGGCGAAGATGATCGACGCCTTCCAGCTCCGCGCGCAGGCCACCCGCTTCCAGATCCCGCTGATCTACGGCGTGGACGCGGTGCACGGCCACAACAACCTGGCCGGCGCCACGATCATGCCGCACAACATCGGCATCGGCGCCACCCGCGACCCGCAACTGGCCGAGAAGACGGGCGCGGTGACGGCGAGCGAGGTGCGCGCCACCGGCGTCCCCTGGGACTTCGCGCCCTGCCTGTGCGTCTCCCGCGACGAACGCTGGGGCCGCTCCTACGAGTCCTTCGGCGAGGACCCGGCCCTGGTGACCTCCATGGAGACCGTCATCCAGGGCCTCCAGGGACGGGCGGACGGACGTGACCTGAGCCGTGACGACAAGGTGCTGGCCACCGCCAAGCACTTCGTCGGCGACGGCGGCACCGAGTACGGCTCCTCGACCACCGGCACGTACACCATCGACCAGGGCGTCACCAAGGTCACCCGGCAGCAGCTGGAGGCCGTCCACCTGGCGCCGTACCAGACCGCCGTCGACCGGGGCATCGGCACGGTCATGCCGTCCTACTCCTCGCTCGACATCGCCGGCGACGGACAGGGCCCGGTGAAGATGCACGCCCGCGGCGACATGATCAACGGCGTGCTCAAGGACCGGATGGGCTTCGACGGCTTCGTCATCAGCGACTGGAACGCCATCGACCAGCTCCCCGGCGACTACGCCTCCCACGTCCGCACGTCGGTGAACGCGGGCGTCGACATGATGATGGTCCCGTACACCTACAAGGACTTCAGCACGACGCTGACCGACGAGGTGAAGGCGGGCCGGGTCAGCGTCAAGCGCGTCGACGACGCGGTGTCGCGCATCCTGACCGAGAAGTTCCGGCTGGGCCTGTTCGAACACCCCTACGCCGACACCAGCGGCGCCGCGCGGATCGGTTCCGCCGCGCACCGGGCCGTCGCCCGCCAGGCCGCCGCGGAGTCCCAGGTGCTGCTGAAGAACAGCGGCGGCGTGCTCCCGCTGAAGAAGGACCAGAAGGTCTACGTCGCCGGATCCGACGCCGACGACCTCGGCAACCAGACCGGCGGCTGGACCATCACCTGGCAGGGCGAGTCCGGCACCCACACCCAGGGCACGACCATCCTTCAGGGCATGCGGAACGCCGGGGGAGACGTCACCTACTCCAAGGACGCCTCCGCGTCCACGGACGGCTACGACGTCGGCGTGGTCGTCGTCGGCGAGACCCCGTACGCCGAGGGCGTCGGCGACGTCGGCAACGGCCACGGCCTTCAGCTGTCGGCCGCCGACCAGGCCGCCGTGGACAAGGTGTGCGCGGCGATGAAGTGCGCGGTGCTGATCGTCTCCGGCCGGCCGCAGCTGATCGGCGACCGGCTCGGGAAGATCGACGCCCTCGTCGCCTCCTGGCTGCCGGGCACCGAGGGCGACGGCGTCGCCGACGTGCTCTACGGCAGGCGTCCCTTCACCGGTCAGCTCCCCGTGACCTGGCCGAAGTCGGAACAGCAGCTGCCGATCAACGTGGGCGACGCCTCCTACGACCCGCAGTTCCCCTACGGCTGGGGTCTGACCACGCTCACCAAGGTGCCCTCGGGCGGCACGGCGACGCTGCGGGCGCTGGGCCTGGCGGCGACGGCGGCCGAGAGGGCGCACGCGGCCCAGGCCGGCCGCGCCCTCGTCACCCAGGCCCGGCTGATCGTCCAGCAGAAGGTGACCGGGGCGGGCGGGACCGGCATGAGCGCGGCGGTGGCCAAGCCCTTCGCCGACGCCGACCACCTGCTGCTGACCGGCAGGTACGGGGCGGCGGTGGAACGGCTGACGGCCGCGTACCGGGCGGCGTGATCGGCTGCTCGGAGCCGTCGACCGAAGGCGCACCGCGCGTGGTACGCGCGCGGTGCGCCTTCCCGTCGGCATGAATGACCCTGTTTGTCCACTTTCGGGTAGCGTCGAACCATGAAGGCCGTCGCTCTGACCCGAGCCCCCGCCCATCTGCTGGTCGTGCTCGCGGTGGCCGTCATGGCCGTCCTGGCGACCGGTGCCCCGCCCTCGGCGGCGGCCACCGGCATCTCGGCGGTCGCGCAGGCGCTGCGCGAGAATCCCGTCTACGTCGATCCGGCGGCCTCCGCCCAGCTGTCGAAGGCCGACGCCGACACGCTGGCCCGGCGGATCAAGGACGCGGACAAACCGCTCTTCATCGCCGTGCTGCCGGCCGACTTCCCGACGCAGAACCTCTTCACCGATCTGCGCACCGCCACCGGTGTCACCGGCGCCTACGCCATCCGCCTGGGCGACCGCTTCGACGCCCGCGCCGACGCCTCGGTGCTGCCGGGCACCGCCGTGCGGAACCTCGTCACCAGCGTCCAGGGCGAGAACGCCAGGACCCAGCTCACCGACTTCACCGACCGGGCCCTCGCGAACATGGGCGGCTCGGCTCCGTCCACCTGGGGCACCGCCGGTCACCGCGGTGGGGTGTCGAGCACCGCGCTGATCACCGCCGCCGCCGTCCTGGTGGCGGGCGGCGTGGGCGCGTACGCCCTGGTCCGGCGCAGCAGCCGGCGCCGGGCGGAGGAGCGGCGGGCCGCCCTGGACAGGCTGCGGGTCGTCGTGGACGAGGACATCACCGCCTTCGGCGAGGAGCTGGACCGCCTCGACTTCCATCCGGCGGAGCCCGGCGCGGACGACGCCATGCGCGCCGACTACGAACGGGCCCTGGACGCCTACGAACAGGCGAAGCAGCGGATGACCGAGGCCCGCGGACCCGAGGACGTGCGGGCCGTCACCGAGGCCCTGGAGGACGGCCGGTTCTCGCTCGCCCAGCTCGCCGCCCGCCGCGAGGGCCGCCCCCTGCCCGAACGCCGCCCGCCCTGCTTCTTCGACCCGCGCCACGGACCGTCGGTCGCCGACGCCACCTGGTCTCCACCCGGCGGCACGGCCCGTGAGGTCCCGGTCTGCGCCGCCGACCAGGTCCGCCTGGCCGAGGGCCGCGATCCGCGGGTCCGCGAGGTCGACACCGACTGGGGCCGCCGCCCCTACTGGGACGCGGGCCCGGCCTACGGCCCCTGGGCGGGTGGCTACTTCGGCGGCGGCATCCTCCCCGGCCTCCTGGTCGGCACCCTGCTCGGCAGCATGATGGCCGGCCCGGCCTACGGCGCCGACTACGGCACGGGCTACGGAGACTTCGGCGCGCACGACGGCTTCGGCGGCTACGAGGGCGGCGATGTGTCCGGTGCCGACTTCGACCCCGGCGACTTCGGCGGCGGCTTCGGCGACGGGGACGTCGGTGGGGGTGGCGGGGGAGGAGGGGACTTCGGGGGCGGGTTCTGAGCGTGGGGTGCGGGTCCGAGCGGCAGCGCACGTGACGGACCGGGCCTCCACGTGACGCGAAAGCGCCCGCCCTCCCTTACGGGGGAGTGGAGGGCGGGCGCGTTCAGGGGGCGCTCAGGCTCCGCGACGCGGGCCGCGGGCCGAGCTGCTCGGCTCAGGCCTGCCGGATCGCCGAGATGTCGAAGTTCAGCTTGATCTTGTCGGAGACCAGCACGCCACCCGTCTCCAGCGCGGCGTTCCAGGTCAGGCCCCACTCGGAGCGCAGGATCTCGGCCTTGCCCTCGAAACCGACGCGCTCGTTGCCGAAGGGGTCCTTGGCGGCGCCGTTGAACTCCAGGTCGATCGTGAGCGGCCTGGTCACGCCGAGGATGGTGAGGTCGCCGGTGATGCGGTAGTCGTCGCCGCCCAGGGCTTCGGCCTTGGTGGAGCGGAAGGTCATCGTCGGGAACTCGTCGGTCTTGAAGAAGTCCGAGCTCTTCAGGTGGCCGTCGCGGTCCGGCGAACCCGTGTCGATGCTGTCCATCGTGACGTCGATCGAGGCCGTGGACGCGCCGGGGTCGGTGCCGTCCAGGTGCAGGGCGCCGGTGAAGTCGGTGAACTTGCCCTTGACGTTCGTGACCATGGCGTGCCGTGCGACGAAGCCCAGCGTGGAGTGCGCCGGGTCGATCGTGTACTCGCCGGTCAGCGCGGCGAGGTCCGGGTTCACGGGGGCGGCGGTGGCGGTGGTGACGGTGCTCTCGGGGCTGTTGTTCTTGCGGCCGAAGATGCCCATGGGGTGCTCCTTGGGGACGGGATCGCTCGGCGCGGAGGGGGGAGCGCCGATGATGTTGAATGTTCAACCAGGTCAACAGTGACGACCGTAGACCTATTCCGTTCGAGTTTCAACATCATCCGTACGGGTGTCGTGGAAACGCCGCGACCAACGCCTGCGGCCCTCTGGCGGACGCGCGTAGAACTCGGGCACCATCTCCCTGCACCCCTTGCGCCATCGGCACCACCTGCACAGCCGCCCCACCAGTAGCTCGGCCAACCGCAGGAAGGGTCCCATGAAGACCGTGAAGACCATGAAGCTCAAGAAGGTCACGAAGACACGGGCCGCTCTCACCGCGCTCGCCCTCGTCGTCGCCCCCGGTGTCGCCGTCGTCGGTACCGCGACCGACGCCTTCGCCGTCACCAAGATCAGCCACGCCACCGCGACCCAGATGTTCCGTCAGGTCGGCATCACCTGGTCCTCGTCCGGCAACTGTTCCGACCGGAACAACCCCACCTGTACGTCCTTCGAGCAGCTCAACCTCGCCACCGCGCAGGGCGCCCAGACCCTCAAGCGCGCCAGCGGCTGCGCCCTCAACATCACCGGCGGGACCGAGACGGGCCACGCCTCCGGCACCTACTCCCACTGGAACGGCTACAAGCTCGACTACGGCAAGAACACCTGCATCACCGGCTACATCAAGAACAACTTCAGCTACATCGGGCTGCGCGGCGACGGAGCCCCGCAGTACAAGTCCGGCTCCGGCAACATCTACGCCGACGAGGGCAACCACTGGGACGTCCTGTACTACAACTGCGGCGGCTGCTGAGCGGCCTCCCTTCCCGGCCGGCCCGTCCGGGGCGGAGGCGGTGCCCGCCGCCGACCCCGGACGGGCCGTGCGGCACCATGGACGGAGCCCGTACCGGCGGTCGGTCCGTTCTCCTGACGGGTCATCACCGTCGCCCTCGGCTCCCCCCGTCTGGTCCTGCGTGTCACTCCAGGGATGGCATGCGCCACACTCGAATGTGAGGTGGCTCTCGCGCCCTGACTTTGTGTGACCTCTACAACGCCGGAGCCCTCTGAGCAGTCGGAAAGGCTGCAAGCCTCTAGGGTTCTGTTCAGGGGTACCAGGAAAACGGGCCGGAGACTGTACGGAGTCGACGGCTCGCTTTCCCAGGTGTCCTTCGTAAGGTCACTACATGACCGTTTTGGAAGAGACGACGGGTGAGCCGACCGGCGAGCCGACGGACGCGCGCGGGCGGGTCGCCGAACTGCACGGGATTCGTGCGCAGGCGGTGGCGGGTCCGAGTGAGAAGGCGACCGCGGCACAGCACGCCAAGGGCAAGCTGACGGCGCGGGAGCGGATCGAGCTGCTTCTGGACGCCGGGTCCTTCCAGGAGGTCGAGCAGTTGCGCCGGCACCGGGCGTCCGGTTTCGGCCTGGAGGCGAAGAAGCCGTACACCGACGGTGTGATCACCGGCTGGGGCACGGTGGAGGGCCGTACGGTCTTCGTCTACGCCCATGACTTCCGGATCTTCGGCGGCGCGCTGGGCGAGGCCCACGCCACGAAGATCCACAAGATCATGGACATGGCCATCGCGGCCGGTGCGCCCCTGGTCTCCCTGAACGACGGCGCCGGCGCCCGTATCCAGGAGGGCGTCAGTGCCCTCGCCGGTTACGGCGGCATCTTCCAGCGCAACACCAAGGCCAGCGGTGTCATCCCGCAGATCTCGGTGATGCTCGGCCCGTGCGCCGGTGGCGCGGCCTACAGCCCGGCGCTGACCGACTTCGTGTTCATGGTCCGTGACACCTCGCAGATGTTCATCACCGGCCCGGACGTGGTCAAGGCCGTCACCGGTGAGGAGATCACCCAGAACGGACTCGGCGGCGCGGACGTGCACGCCGAGACCTCCGGGGTGTGTCACTTCGCCTACGACGACGAGGAGACCTGCATCGCCGAGGTGCGCTACCTCCTCTCCCTCCTCCCGCAGAACAACCGGGAGACCCCGCCCCGGGTGGACACCGGAGACCCGGCCGACCGCCGCAGCGACGTTCTCCTGGACCTGGTCCCGGCGGACGGCAACCGGCCGTACGACATGGCCAAGGTCATCGAGGAGATCGTCGACGACGGCGAGTACCTCGAGGTCCACGAGCGCTGGGCGCGCAACATCATCTGCGCGCTGGCCCGCCTGGACGGCCAGGTCGTCGGCATCATCGCCAACCAGCCGCAGGTGCTGGCCGGCGTGCTGGACATCGAGGCGAGTGAAAAAGCTGCGCGCTTTGTCCAGATGTGTGACGCTTTCAATATCCCGATCGTCACCTTCCTGGACGTCCCGGGGTTCCTCCCCGGAGTCGACCAGGAGCACGGCGGGATCATCCGGCACGGCGCGAAGCTGCTGTACGCCTACTGCAACGCCACCGTGCCGCGGATCTCGCTGATCCTGCGCAAGGCGTACGGAGGTGCCTACATCGTGATGGACTCCCAGTCGATCGGCGCCGACCTCACCTACGCCTGGCCGACCAACGAGATCGCCGTGATGGGCGCCGAGGGCGCGGCCAACGTCATCTTCCGCCGCCAGATCGCCCAGGCCGAGGACCCCGAGGCCATGCGGCAGAAGATGGTCAAGGAGTACAAGGCCGAGCTGATGCACCCGTACTACGCGGCCGAACGCGGCCTCGTGGACGACGTCATCGACCCCGCCGACACCCGCCAGACCCTCATCCGGTCCCTGGCCATGCTCCACACCAAGCACGCCGACCTGCCCTCCCGCAAGCACGGCAACCCCCCGCAGTGAGCGCAGCGACCCCCGTAACCCAGTGGACGCGCCGCGGCAACCCCGCGGAACCCTCAGCCACGGAGACTGATCCCATGGACACGCCTGACATCCGCGTCGAGAAGGGCCACGCCGAGCCCGAGGAGGTGGCCGCCATCACGGCCGTCCTCCTCGCCCGTGCCGCGGCCCGCCCCGCCGACACGACCCCGTCCCACCGCGGCCGCGCCAGGGCCGGCTGGCGCCGCCTGGAGCGCGAGAAGGGCTTCCGCGGCCCGCACAGCTGGCACTGAGAGCCGTACGACTCCGCAAGGGGCTCACCCGTCAGGGTGAGCCCCTTGCGCATGCGCCCGGAGGGAAGGAAGGGCAGGGGAGGGAACGGCAAGGGGCCCTCTCCCGGTTTCGGGAGAGGGCCCCTGCGCGGGCCGTGCGCCGAGCGCTACCGCAGGCGCGCCATCAGCGCGTGCTCCACGAGAGTGATCAGCGTGGACTTGGCGTCCGCGCGGTGCCGGGCGTCGGTGGTGATGATCGGCGTGTCCGGGCCGATCTGGAGCGCCTCGCGGACCTCGTCCGGGTTGTACGGCTGCTGGCCGTCGAATCCGTTGAGGGCGATCACGAACGGCAGGCCGCTGTTCTCGAAGTAGTCGACGGCGGGGAAGCAGTCGGCGAGCCTCCGCGTGTCGACGAGGACCACGGCGCCGATGGCGCCGCGGACCAGGTCGTCCCACATGAACCAGAAGCGGTCCTGGCCGGGCGTGCCGAACAGGTACAGGATCAGGTCCTGGTCCAGGGTGATACGGCCGAAGTCCATGGCCACCGTGGTGGTGGTCTTGTCGCCCGTGTGGGTGAGGTCGTCGATGCCCGCGGACGCGGATGTCATGACGGCCTCTGTGCGCAGCGGGTTGATCTCCGAGACGGCGCCGACGAACGTGGTCTTGCCCACGCCGAAGCCGCCCGCCACCACGATCTTCGCGGAAGTGGTGGAACGACTGGGAGAAACCGGCCCTCCGCTAGAGCTTGCGAAGTCCACTGAGCACCCTTTCGAGCAGTGTCACGTCTGGCTGGCCGCCGGCGTTCTCGTCGCCGCCGGGCTGATGGATGGCGACCAGGCCCGCCTCCGCCAAGTCGGCGACGAGGATCCTGGCCACGCCGAGAGGAATCGTCAGCAGGGCCGAGATCTCGGCCACCGACTTGATCTCGCGGCACAGATGGCAGATCCGCTGATGTTCGGGCAGCTGGCCCTGCATCTGGTGCGGCTGCGCCGTGGTGTGCACCAGCGCCTCGATGGCGAGCTGGTACCGCGGCCTGGTGCGGCCGCCCGTCATGGCGTACGGGCGGACCAGGGGGTTGTTCGTCGCGCCCGCGGGCGCCGGCTCAGGGGTGCGTCGCTGCGGCTGCACCGGCTGGATGCGCGGCGCCGGCGGCTGGTCGTACGGCGACGGGCCGGGGCCCTGCGGCGCGTACGGCCGGCGGTGGTGGGGGACGGAGGGGAAGGCGTAAGGGTTCGACGAACCGTCGCCGTGGCCCTGCGCGGGGCCGTACGACCAGTTGCCCGAAGACGAACCGCCTGGGGGTGTTGCCACTCTTACTCCTCCTCCGACTGCGCCGGGCGCCCAACCGTGTGGAAGCCGCGTCCCGAAACCTTACGGCCCCGGGACACCAAAACGCACCGTCTGTCTGTTAGTTGAGAAGGCTCCCCTGGAGTTCCGCACGGAGGTCCGGAGTCAGAACCGTGCCCGCGCGGTCCACCAGAAGGGCCATCTCGTACCCAATGAGACCGATGTCCGCCTCCGGGTGTGCGAGAACCGCGAGCGAGGACCCGTCGGAGATGGACATGATGAAGAGGAATCCCCGCTCCATCTCCACAACCGTCTGGTTCACGCTGCCGCCCTCGAAGATGCGCGAGGCACCGGCGGTCAGTGAGGTCAGACCGGAGGCGACGGCCGCGAGCTGGTCGGCGCGGTCGCGGGGGAAGCCTTCGGACATCGCCAGAAGGAGTCCGTCGGCGGAGACCACCACGGTGTGGGACACCCCGGGGGTGTTGTCCACGAAGTTGGTGATCAACCAGTTCAGGTTCTGTGCCGCCTGGCTCATCGGGCTCACACTAACGCTCCTGGTTGTAGGTGCTGTCAGGACCACTGTGTTCAATCCTCGTGGCCTGGCCGTTCTTTTCACTTCCTGCGCTGCGTCCCCGCTGGACGCCCCGGCGCAGGTTGCTCAACCTGCCCCTGACGTCCTCGGGGGCGCGGGAGACCTGTGGGCCGCCCTGCGGGGTCGATGCCGCCGCACCCTCGACCAGGTTGGCCTTGGGCACTCGCCGCGGCAGGCCGGAGGAGGTCACTCCGCCCGCCTTGGGTTTCCGGAGCTGCGCGGCCTGCGACCACCGCTCGTCGTTGTCCGAACGCCAGCCGCTGTCGCCGTTGCTCTCCGGACCGGGGGCCGGCGCCTGCCGCTGCACGGGCTGCGCACCGTTCGAGCCGCTCGGGGTCGAACCACGGCGGGGCAACCCGGCGTCGGTCAGCTCGTGGGCGGCGGAGGAGGCCGTTCCCGGACGGTCGAAGCCTACGCGGTCACCGTCGTTCCCGTCAGCGGCCTGCGCTGATTCCGTTTCCGGAGCGTACTGGTCCGTGTAGCCGCCGAGGAAACCGTCGGCCTGCTGCCAGTCGTCCTGGTAGGGCTGCTCCTGGTAACCCGCGTACGGCTCCGCCGCGCCGGCCTGGGCGGAGGCGTGCTCGCCCTGCGCCGGCTCGGAGTAGGAGCCGGCCTCCGGGTAACCGCCGTTCGCCGTGTAGGCGCCGTTCTGCGGCAGGCCCGCGTCCGGCGCGTAGTACGCCTGCTCGTACGACTGCTGTCCCTGCTGCTCGTACGACTGCTGTCCCTGCTGGTCGTACGCCGTCTGCTGCTGCTCGTCGTACGACTGAGCGCCGTAGCCGCCGTTCTGCTCGGGGTACGCCACCTGACCGGTGTCGTAGGCGGGCTGCCGGCCGGCGGGCTCCTCGGGGTACGCGGGCGCCTCGGGCGCCTGCGGCGCGACCGCCTCGCCGTGCGACTGGGCCTCCAGGGCGGCCCGGCGCTCCTCGCGCTTGAGGGAGCGGCCGACCGGGTCCAGCTCGCGGATGTCGTCGGGGACGTCCGCGTAGCGGCTGTCGTCGAAGCCGAGTTCGGCGGCGGTGCGCATGGGCGGCAGCTGGCCGAAGTCCTCGCCCTGGAACTCCTGCTCCGGGATGATCTGCGAGACGGTGAACTCGTCGCGGTCCAGCGTCTGCTCG
>NZ_JBEXZD010000152.1:0-14900 GCF_040628575.1 Streptomyces sp. NPDC006393 | reverse complement strand
CGTTCAGCTGGAAGCGGTTGACGCCCACCACGACCCGCTCGCCGCTGTCCGTCTCCTGCGCGATGCGATAGGCGTTGCGCTCGATCTCGTTCTTCTGGAAGCCGTGCTCGATCGCGCTGACGGCGCCGCCGAGGTCCTCCACCTTCCGCATCAGCTCCAGGGCGGCGGACTCGACGTCGTCGGTCATCTTCTCGATGACGTACGACCCGGCGAAGGGGTCCACCGTCGCGGTCACGTCCGTCTCGTAGGCGAGGACCTGCTGGGTGCGCAGGGCCAGCCGGGCGGACTTGTCCGTCGGCAGCGCGATCGCCTCGTCGAAGGAGTTGGTGTGCAGCGACTGGGTGCCGCCGAGCACCGCCGCCAGGCCCTGGACGGCGACCCGGACCAGGTTGACCTCCGGCTGCTGGGCCGTCAGCTGCACCCCGGCCGTCTGCGTGTGGAACCGCAGCATCAGCGACTTGGGGTTCTTCGCGCCGAACTCCTCCTTCATCACCCGCGCCCAGATCCGGCGGGCCGCACGGAACTTGGCGACCTCCTCCAGGATCGTCGTACGGGCCACGAAGAAGAAGGAGAGGCGGGGCGCGAAGTCGTCCACGTCCATGCCGGCCGCGACGGCCGTGCGCACGTACTCGATGCCGTCGGCGAGCGTGAAGGCGATCTCCTGCGCGGGCGAGGCGCCCGCCTCGGCCATGTGGTAGCCGGAGATCGAGATGGTGTTCCACTTCGGGATCTCGGCCTTGCAGTACTTGAAGATGTCCGCGATCAGCCGCAGCGACGGCTTGGGCGGGAAGATGTACGTCCCGCGCGCGATGTACTCCTTGAGCACGTCGTTCTGGATCGTGCCGGTCAGCTTGTCCGCCGGCACGCCCTGCTCCTCGGCGACCAGTTGGTAGAGCAGGAGCAGCAGCGCGGCGGGGGCGTTGATCGTCATCGACGTGGAGACCTTGTCCAGCGGGATCCCGCCGAACAGCACCCGCATGTCGTCGACCGAGTCGATGGCGACACCGACCTTGCCGACCTCGCCGTGCGCGATCGGCGCGTCGGAGTCGTGGCCCATCTGGGTGGGCAGGTCGAAGGCGACCGAGAGACCCATCGTGCCGTGCGCGATGAGTTCCTTGTACCGGGCGTTGGACTCCGCCGCCGTACCGAAGCCCGCGTACTGGCGCATGGTCCACGGCCGGCCCGTGTACATCGTCGGGTACACGCCACGCGTGAACGGGAACGACCCCGGCTCGCCCAGCTTCGCCGCCGGGTCCCAGCCCTCCAGGGCGTCCGGCCCGTAGACCGGCTCGATGGGCAGCCCGGACTCCGACTCGCGCGCCATGGTGTGTGCCTCCGCGTTCTTGTTACTCGCCAGTTACTCGCCGGTATTCCGATCCTCGCCACGGACTGTAGCCGTGGCCGTGCGCCGGGTGGAGTGCCCCACGCTGGGACCTTGCTCACAGACCTGTCCGGCCCGCTGTCCGGCCCTCTGTCCGGTCCGCTGTTCGCCACGCCTCCCGTCACGCTTTCGTGGACGGGCTCCGCCCTTCCAGCGTGCCCCCTGGTTCACGGTCGGTCACCCGTGGGGAGACATCCCGTGTACTTCCGGACCACGGCGACTCGACAGCCACGACGGGGGGCGGTATGCGCACCGGAGACATGAGGAGATCGGGCGTCGCCGTGGCGACGGCGGCGGTGGCGCTGGCCGCGGTGTGCGCGTGCACGGTGCAGACACCCGGCGCCGGGTCCGGATCGGGGACCGGCGCGGGAGGGGGCGGCGGGCACCACGGGCCGGTGCGCATCGAGATCCCCGCCACCGGATCGCCCGGCGACCACGCCTCCACCGACGACAGACCGGGCGGCGCCACCCCGGGGACGGCCCGCGGAGCCGGAACCACACCGGGCACGACGCCGGACGCCACTCCCAGCCGGGCACCGAGCGCGCCCGCGCCCGCGCGCGTCCTGTGGTCCCGCGGTGACAGCGGCAGCGGCGTCCGCGAGCTCCAGGCCCGCCTGCGTCAGGTCGCCTGGCTGTTCGACGGCCCGACGGGGACGTACGACGATCTGACGGAGCGGGCGGTCAAGGGCTTCCAGGGCAAGCGGGGCCTGCCC
This sequence comes from Streptomyces sp. NPDC006393, assembly GCF_040628575.1. Classification (NCBI taxonomy): domain Bacteria; kingdom Bacillati; phylum Actinomycetota; class Actinomycetes; order Kitasatosporales; family Streptomycetaceae; genus Streptomyces; species Streptomyces sp. NPDC006393. The sequence continues at coordinate 12,806 of NZ_JBEXZD010000152.1, read as the reverse complement.
GCGACGGGACGGACCGACACCGTCACCTGGCAGCGGCTGCTCGCCATGACGCACGAGCCGGGCAAGGGGGAGCTGTACCTGATGGGCGGTCAGCCGGCGGGCGCGCCGGATCCGCGCTGTCTGACCGGCCGGGTGCTGTGCATCGACAAGACCAGCCGGACGCTGCGCTGGATGGTCGGCGGGCGGACGCTCTCGACGATGTCGGTGCGGTTCGGCACGCAGTACACACCCACCCGGGAAGGTGTCTTCACGGTCTACTGGAAGTCACGCCACCATGTGTCGACGCTCTACGACTCCCCCATGCCGTACGCGATGTTCTTCAGCGGCGGCCAAGCCGTGCACTACTCCTACGACTTCGCGGCCCGGGGTTACGCGGGTGGCTCGCACGGCTGCGTCAACGTACGGGACGAGGCGGCGATCGCGCAGCTGTTCGCACAGGTGAGGGTGGGGGACAAGGTCGTCGTGCACTGGTGAGGCCGAAGAGGCCGACGACACGTCGACGGACGTGCGGACAGTGCGAGGAGTGAGGCGGGGCGCGGGCGGGACCGGGGGAACGTGTCCCGCCCGCGCCACATGCACGAGCCGTGGGTACGGGGGGAACCCCGGCTGCGTGCGACGGCCGATGACCAGTCGGCTCACTTAGTACTGCGCTCCGGCCGCCGAAAACGTCACACCCTGCGGAGAGAAATTTTCAGAGAGTGCGAAGACGCAGGTCAGGGGCGTGCGGTCGGCGTCGCCGGGGAGGCGGGCGCCGCAGGGGACGCGGTCGGGGCGGGGGCCGCCGTCTCCGCCGGAGACACGGTCGGGGTCGGGGACGCGGCCGGGGTCCGCTGCGCGGGGAGCGGTGGGCGCGCGGGCGCGAAGCCGGCGGCGTCGGTCCCGGTTCGGCCGCCGCCTATGTGACCGCCGTCGTCGTCACCGCCCTGACCGCCCTGACCGCCCTTGCCGCCTCGGCCGTCCTGGCCGCTCCCACCGTCCGTGCCGCCGGTGCCGCCCTTACCGCCCGTGCCGCCCGTGCCGCCCGTGTGGCCTTTCCCGCCGCCGTCGTTGCCGTCCCGGCCGCTGCCGCCGCCCTGCTGGGCGGAGTCGCGGCCCTCGGCGGTCTTGAGGACACCCTTGCAGTACGTCCACACCCGTGAGGAGCCGCCGGCCGCCCCCTCCAGGACGTGCTTGCGGTCGGCGTCCAGGGCCTTGCCGTCACGCAGGTCGCGGCAGTCGGAGGCCAGACGGCTCCAGCGGTCGCCCGAGCCGGCGCCCTGTCCGCCGCCCGGCCCGGCGGTGGCGCCGGTCGCGGGGGTGCCGTCGCCGTCGCGGCCGGTGTTCCCGGCGTCGGCGCCGGACGGCCCGGCCGCGGCGCCTCCGGGCGTCGAGGCACCCGGCACACCGCCCTGCGTGTCTTTCGAGACACCGCCCGGGGAGCCGTCCGGCGAGGACGAGGCCGACGGGCCGTCAGGCGTCGCCCGGTCCGAGACGGACGCGGCGGGGGTGGGCTCGCCGCCGCCGAACGGGGTCGGCAGCACACCGGTCGTGGCCGCCGCCACCCCGCCGACCGCTCCCGCGGCCAGCGCGGCGGACACGGCGAGGTGCAGGGGCCGGCCCCAACTCCGGCGACCGGCCCGCGGGTTACGCCGGGTGCGACCGATACGCCCGGTTCGCCGAAAACGGCCGATGCCCGCCGGAGTGTGCGCGTGCGCATCGACGCGATCGACTCGGACGGCTCCGGCGTCGGCCTCTTCGGCGCGCGCCTTGCGGAAGGCGGCGAGCGCGGCGGCCTCGCCGGGAAGTTCGGCGCCGTCCGCGGACGACGGCTCGGCCTGCGGTGCGGCGGCCAGTGCGTACAGTGCCGCGGCGAGCCGTTCGGCCTGGTCACGGACGGTTTCGTCGACGGTGTCCAGTGGCTCCCCACGCAGCAGACGCTCCGCCGTTTCGGGGTCCAGCCAGTGGTACTGCTCGTCGGCCATCACATGTCCTTCTGCGTCCGGGCGCGCATATGCGTCACACCGGCGGACGTCACCGCGGGGCCGCGCGGTTCTCGTGGGGGCGGCAGCGCGTCGAGCCCGCCGACGGATTCCGGATCGTCGCCGAGCAGTTCGGCGAGGCGCTTCAGGCCGCGGTGCGCGGCGGTGCGTACGGCGCCCGGGCGCTTGCCGAGCGTCTCGGCGGCGGTCTTGGCGTCCAGGCCCACGACCACGCGCAACACGACGGCCTCGGCCTGTTCCTGGGGCAGCCGGGCGATGAGCGAGAGGGTGCGGCCGGTGGCGAGAGCCTCCATGGCCTCCCCCGCGGTGTCCGACTCGGCGGCCCTGCCGGTCAGTTCCGTTTCGTCGCCGCCTATCGCCGGGCGGCGGCCACGCATGCGTATGTGGTCCAGCGCGCGGTTGCGGGCGATCCGGGCTGCCCAGCCGCGGAAGCGGTCCGCGTCTCCGCTGAAGCGCTCCAGGTCCCGGGCGATCTGCAACCAGGTCTCGGACGCCACGTCCTCGGCGTCGGGGTCGCCGACCAGTGTGCGTACGTATCCGAGCAGCCGCGGGTGCACGGCACGGTACACAGTCCGGAACGCGGTCTCGTCTCCGTCCTGTGCCGCAAGCACCGCGGCGGTCAGCTCCGCGTCGTCCCCCAGCACCCCGTGGTTCCTCAGTAGATCGAGCAGGATCGTTGCGGCATCGCGGCCGACGTTGTGTGCGGTGATCATGCATCTTCCGCGCCCGGCGCGAAAGGCACGTTACGGCCTGAAACCGCCTCTCGTCCATGACGGTACAACGCGCAACTAACTGATCGGGTGTGCGGTGTGACAGAAAACGCACTCACGGCGCTGTAGGGAGTACGGGCCGCCGCGCGGCCCGTGCCGCGCGACGGCCGGGGCCTCTCCTGTGGGGGGTGGCGGCCCCGGCCGTTGCCTCGGCGGCACGCGACACGGAATCGGCACAGGGTCGGCCCGGTCCGCCGCCGCAGTTCATTCCGGCTCCCCCGGTGCCGGGGGATCGCCCTTCGCCACAGCCGGCACGCCCATCAGGATGGCCAGCCGCCTCAGGCCCCGGTGCGCGGACGTGCGCACCGCGCCGGGGCGCTTGCCGAGGACCCGGGCCGCCGAGGGGCCGTCGAGGCCGGCGACGACGCGCAGCAGCACCGCCTCCGCCTGGTCGCGCGGCAGGGCACGGACCAGTTCGAGGGCGCGTTCGGTGGAGAGGGACTCCAACACCTGCTCGTACGTGTTCTCCCGCCCGGGCAGGTCCAGCACGTCCTGCTCCAGGGCCGTCGACCGGGGCCGTACGCGCCGGCGCCGCAGATGGTCCAGGGCGCGGTGCCGGGCGATCGTCGCCGTCCACCCCCGGAAGCCGGCCCCGTCCCCCTTGAACCGCCTCAGGTCCCGGGCGATCTCCAGCCATGCCTCGGACGCCACGTCCTCGGCGTCGTCGCCGACGATCCCGCGGAGATAGCCGAGCAGTCCCGGCTGCACGATCCGGTACGCCACCGCGAAGGCGCTCTCGTCGCCCTCCTGGGCGCGCGCCACGGCCGCGCCCAGCTCCCCGTCGTGCGCCCTCGCGCGGCGGGGCTCCCCTCCCTGGCCCAACACTGACCTCGTTCGCACCCAGTGCGGCACGGGCCCTGCCGAACCCGCGTCGCGCCACACGACCGGCCGTGCGCACGGCCCATGGTCATCAGCGTCGGCCCGCACAGAAGTGTCACAGCAAGCGGGACCGCGATGTTCGGCCGCTGACGAATCGTCCGGCGGCTCGTCAGTCGCGTGGGCCGCCGCGGCCCGCCATGGCGTCCAGGCAGAGCAGCCGCAGGGACCCGTGACCCGCGAAACAGCGGCGGGACTCGTCGATCGGGTCCCACAGCCGCCCGTCCACGGTCCGGATCCAGTGCTCGCCGCCGGAGGCCCACCACTCGGCCCCGGCCTCGCGGACGATGACCTCACCGGCGTACGCCCCGAAACCGCGCAGCACGCTCTCCACGGCGGGGTACGGCGTGCCCTCGCGGCGGAGCTCCTCGATCACCCGGTCGACCCGCCACAGGCTCCGCGCCGAGTAGTCCAGGCGCAGCCGGGCGCCCTCGCGCATCGCCGCCACGGTGTCCGCCGCCCACCGCACCGGTCTGGTGGCGGCGTGCGGCCTCGTCTGCTGCTGAGTCGTCACATGCTGCGCTGTCACATAGGGAAGAGCGGGGGCGGGACGGTTTCCGTCACCCGGATCCGCCCGTTTCCCGCAACCGGCGCACGACCCCCGCAGACCCCCCGCACCGCACCCGCACGACGCTCACAGAACGAGGGCCCGCCAGGACCTGTCGGGGGTTCACACCCGGCCGCGGGCGCGGCGGGAGACCACCGCCCGCAGGACGCGACGCCCTTCGGTGGAGACCTCCAGAGCCTGGCGCAGCCCCGCGGAGCCGTGCCCGGCGAGGAGTTCGAGGACGGTGACCTGGCGCCGGAGTTCGGCGGCGACCAGCGGGGACATGCCGTCCGTGCGGCCCTCGCGGCGGGAGTCGACGGAGGCGGGGTCCTCGGCCGGGTCCAGGAGCCGGTGGATCTGGAGGGAGGCGACCGAGCAGGCGTCGGCCCACTGCCGTACCTCTCCGGGGGTCCGGCCGGCCGGCGCGGCGGCGAGCATGCGGCGGGCCAGCAGCGCGGCCTCGTCCTCGTCCGGATCCTCGGGGCCGGCCGCGTCGAGCGCGCCGCGCGCCTGTTCCAGCCGGTCGGCCCAGTCGCCGTCGCGGCCCTCCGCGAGGGTGCCCCACAGCGGCCGCAGCACCTCGTCGTCCCCGCCGAGCAGCGGTACGCACCGGTCCAGACAGGCCAGCCCGCTGGCGGCCAGCCCGCGCTCGTCGGCCTGCGCGATCAGTTCCACCAGGCTCATCCACGCCCCTCCCTCGCCAGAGCGTCGCCCCAGGCCTTTTCCGGCCACGGAACCCGCTCTTCCCCTTACTGCGTGCGACCGCCCGGTAGTGTCACACGGGCATCACTCTCAGTCGAGGGAGCTGCGGAAGAAAAGATTTCGGCCAATGGTGCCCGCGGCCGCGGCGGTCGGCGCCCTCGGCCGCGGCGGTCAGCCGAGCCGGCCCGCCAGCGCCTTGAAGTCCGTCCAGGACAGCTCCGGCTTCCCCGGGTCCCACAGCTTCTGCGCGGTCGCCCGCAGCGGCATGCGGATCCCGGCGGCCACCTGGTCCTGGGTCTGGGCGTTCGGGCGGTCGCCCCAGACGGCGAAGGCGCCGCCGAGGATCTGGGCGTCGTAGCGGGCGGGGACCGCCTGGGTGCCGCGCAGCACCCGCGGGGTCCACTGCTCGTAGATCCGCTGCCCGGTCGGGTAGACGAAGGTCTGCGGCTGGCCGAGGACGTAGTAGAGGAACTCGTCGTTGTAGTTGATCACCTTGCGGCCGGCGGCGAGGTACTCGGCCGGCGGCCGGGCGCCGATCTCCTTGCCGGTCCAGTAGGCGACCTCGATGTCCTTGGCGGGCTGCACCGAGGTGTTCCGGAAGAAGCCGTCGTTCCAGGCGCGCGGGGTACGGTCGTGGTTGCGGACGGTGGCGGCGCGGTCGTTCAGCCAGCCGGTGGTCAGGTCGGCGACGGTGCCGCCGGGGCCGTAGGCCTTGCGCGCGGCGGCCGCCAGCTGCGGGTAGGAGGCGGCGGGATCCCGCACGGTCAGCGCCTGGTACTCGTCGCCGCCGAGGTGCCAGTAGCCGCCGGGGAAGACGCCCGCGAACTCGTCCAGGAGGTCGTCGACGATCTGCGCGGACTCGTCCTTGGAGATGTCGATCGCGCCGCGGGTCGGCACTCCGCTCGCGTTGCGCAGCTGGAGATCGGGGTGGGCGGCGATCACCGCGCCCAGGTGACCGGGCGAGTCGATCTCCGGCACCACGGTGATGTGCCGGCTCGTGGCCAGGTCGACGATCTGTTTGACCTGCGCCTTGGTGAGGTGGTCCGCCGAGACGATCTCCGGGTGGGTGTCGGACTGGATCCGGAAGCCCTGGTCGTCGGAGAAGTGCAGGCCGAGCTCGTTGTACTTCAGGTCGCCCAGCTCGCGCACGCGGTCCTCGATCCAGCCGACCGTGTACGGCTTGCGCGCGATGTCCAGCATGAAGCCGCGCCGCGGCTTCGCCGGCGCGTCGTTGACGACGCCCTCCGGTGCCGTGCCGCCGCCGTGCACCTCCTGCTTCAGCGTGCGGGTGCCGTAGAAGACACCCGCGTCGGCCGGAGCGCTGATGGTGACCCGGCCACCGCGCACGGTCATGGTGTACGACTCCGGGTTGCCGCCCTCGCCGCCGCTGAGCGCCAGCCGTACGTCCCCGGCCCGTACGTCGTTCTTCTCACCGGCGTAGGACAGGCCCAGCTCGCCCGCGATCAGCTTCCCCTCGTCGGCCAGGGACGCGTCGCTCACCACGACCCGCTCGCCGTGGGCCGGGCGCCAGCCGGGGCCTCGCGCGGCGGTGTGGGACCGCACGGCGGGGATGGTGCGCGGCGCCTGGGACAGCGGATAGCTGCGGCTCGGGCTGGGACTGGTGCCGCCGGCGTCCGGAGCGGACGACGCCTCCGACACGGTGCCGTCGGAACCCGCCGGGGTCTCGTCACCCCCGGAGGCCCACAGTCCGAGCCCGACACCGAGCCCGACCGTCACGGCGAACGCCCCTCCGGCCAGCGCGTACCTGCGCTGCGGCTTTCGCGCCGGAGCCCGGCGCCGCCTGTGCTGACTCACAGAGCCAACCTACGGCCCGCGCGCTCGCCAGGCGTCCACGAAGCGTTCTCAAACTCTGCCGTCCGAGTGAAATCCAGGCATCGACCGGACACATCATGAGCACGCCCGATAACGTAACGGCACATCTCCCACAAGATCCCCTGCCGACACACACGGCCCGCCCCCGGGCGCCGCCGCATCCCACGCCGAGGACCCACGCTGCCCGCGCAGAACCTGGAGCACTTCAACACCGCCCCGCCCGAAGAGGCCCGCCACACCCTCCTGACCTGCCTGCGCAGTCCGCGCTGGGCCCACCGCATCACCACCCACCGCCCCTACCCCGACCTCCCGGCGCTCCTGGCCGCGGCGGACGAGGCGGCCTACGACCTGGGCCCGCGGGACCTGGCGGAGGCCCTGGAGAGGGAGCCGCTGCCCGCCCTGCCGGCGGCCACGTACGCGGCCGCCTCCACGGCCCTGAACGCGGCGTACGCGGCCTACGAGGCCAAATTCGGACACGCGTTCGTCATCTGCCTGGACGGCGTGCCCGCCGACGAAACACTCGACCGTGTACTGGCGGCCATCCGATCACGATTGACGAACGATCCGGACGACGAACGGATCGTGGCGGCAGAGGAACTCCGCCGCCTGGCGAGGGAGCGGCTGGTGAGATACCTCAGGGGCGCGGGGAACTGCGCGACAAGCCACAACGCACCCGCACTCGGCAGATGACAGCACCGCCCTCCCCGGCAGCCGCCCCCACTAACCCGTCCGTGCACCTTTGAGTGCCAGTTTGATCACACGAGGCAGGCCCCCCGCGAAGCTCGCCGCAGCGCATCGCTACCATGCTGGGGGCCGGTGGACCGTACCCGGCCGGGCCCGACCGACAGAGAAGCCGGCGCGGCCCTAGTCCCCGCTCCCGGAGGGTTCTTCCGTGCCGGCTGGAACGCTGTACCGCGGCCGGGAAGGAATGTGGTCCTGGGTGGCTCATCGAGTCACCGGCGTCCTCATTTTCTTCTTCCTGTTCGTTCACGTGCTGGACACCGCGCTCGTCCGCGTGTCTCCCGAGGCCTACGACAAGGTCGTGGCCACCTACAAGACGCCGGTCGTCGCCGTGCTGGAGTACGGCCTCGTCGCCGCCATCCTCTTCCACGCGCTCAACGGCCTGCGTGTCATCGCCGTCGACTTCTGGGTCAAGGGTGCCCGCTACCAGAAGCAGATGCTCTGGAGCGTCGTCGGCCTCTGGGTCCTGCTGATGATCGGGGCGATCTACCCCGTCCTCGGCCACGCCGCTCGAGTCGTCTTCGGGAGCTGAGGCGCATGTCCACCACTGAAACCACCGCTTCCGGCATCGGCCCGGTCGAGGGCGCCGCAGGCTACAGCGTCGAGAACCCGGCGCCGGTCATCGAGGCCCCGCGCAAGCGCACCAAGAAGACCCCGAAGTCGACCCGGGGCAACTTCGAGATGTACGGCTGGCTGTTCATGCGGCTGTCCGGCGTCGTCCTGGTCGTGCTGGTCCTCGGCCACCTGCTGATCCAGCTCGTGCTGGACGGCGGCGTCTCCAAGGTCGGCTTCGCCTTCGTCGCCGGCCGCTGGGCCTCCCCGTGGTGGCAGGTCTGGGACCTGCTGATGCTGTGGCTGGCGATGCTGCACGGCTGCAACGGCCTGCGCACGGTCATCAACGACTACGCCGAGCGCTCCAACACGCGGCTGTGGCTGAAGGCGCTGCTCTACACCGCCACGGTGTGGACCATCCTGCTGGGCACGCTGGTGATCTTCACCTTCGACCCGAACATCCGCTAGGCCACGGGACCGAGGTAATTCCTGATGAAGATCCACAAGTACGACACCGTCATCGTCGGCGCCGGTGGCGCCGGTATGCGTGCCGCCATCGAGGCGACCAAGCGCAGCCGCACCGCGGTCCTGACCAAGCTCTACCCCACCCGCTCCCACACGGGCGCCGCGCAGGGCGGCATGGCCGCCGCGCTCGCCAACGTGGAGGAGGACAACTGGGAGTGGCACACCTTCGACACGGTCAAGGGCGGTGACTACCTGGTCGACCAGGACGCCGCCGAGATCCTGGCGAAGGAGGCCATCGACTCCGTCCTCGACCTGGAGAAGATGGGCCTGCCGTTCAACCGCACCCCGAACGGCACCATCGACCAGCGCCGCTTCGGCGGTCACTCCCGCAACCACGGCGAGGCCCCGGTCCGCCGCTCCTGCTACGCGGCCGACCGCACCGGCCACATGATCCTCCAGACGCTGTACCAGAACTGCGTCAAGGAGGGCGTGGAGTTCTTCAACGAGTTCTACGTCCTGGACCAGCTGATCACCGAGGTCGACGGCGTCAAGAAGTCCGCCGGTGTGGTGGCGTACGAGCTGGCGACCGGCGAGATCCACATCTTCCAGGCGAAGGCCGTGATCTACGCCTCCGGCGGCTGCGGCAAGTTCTTCAAGGTGACGTCGAACGCGCACACCCTCACCGGTGACGGCCAGGCCGCCGTGTACCGCCGGGGTCTGCCGCTGGAGGACATGGAGTTCTTCCAGTTCCACCCGACCGGCATCTGGCGCATGGGCATCCTGCTCACCGAGGGCGCCCGCGGTGAGGGCGGCATCCTGCGCAACAAGGACGGCGAGCGCTTCATGGAGAAGTACGCGCCCGTCATGAAGGACCTGGCGTCCCGCGACGTCGTGTCCCGTTCGATCTACACGGAGATCCGCGAGGGCCGCGGCTGCGGTCCCGAGGGCGACCACGTGTACCTCGACCTGACCCACCTGCCGCCGGAGCAGCTGGACGCCAAGCTGCCCGACATCACCGAGTTCGCGCGGACGTACCTCGGCATCGAGCCCTACACGGACCCGATCCCGATCCAGCCGACGGCGCACTACGCGATGGGCGGCATCCCGACCAACGTCGAGGGTGAGGTCCTGGCGGACAACACCACCGTCGTCCCCGGCCTGTACGCGGCCGGCGAGGTGGCGTGCGTGTCCGTGCACGGCGCCAACCGCCTGGGCACCAACTCGCTGCTGGACATCAACGTCTTCGGCCGTCGGGCCGGCATCGCCGCCGCCGACTACGCGAAGACCGCGGACTTCGTGGAGCTGCCGGAGAACCCGGAGTCCGTCGTCGTCGAGCAGATCGAGCGGCTGCGCACCTCCACGGGCACCGAGCGGGTGGCGAACATCCGCCGCGAGCTCCAGGAGACGATGGACGCCAACGTCATGGTGTTCCGCACCGAGCAGACGATCAAGACGGCCGTCGAGAAGATCGCCGAGCTGCGCGAGCGCTACAAGAACGTGGCGATCCAGGACAAGGGCAAGCGGTTCAACACCGACCTCCTGGAGGCCATCGAGCTGGGCAACCTGCTGGACCTGGCCGAGGTCATGGCGGTCTCCGCCCTGGCCCGCAAGGAGTCCCGCGGCGGTCACTACCGCGAGGACTACCCCAACCGCGACGACGTCAACTTCATGCGCCACACCATGGCGTACCGCGAGGTCGGCGCCGACGGGACCGAATCCATCCGTCTCGACTACAAGCCGGTCGTCCAGACCCGCTACCAGCCGATGGAGCGTAAGTACTGATGGCTACACCTGTTCTGGACAAGGAAGAAGCGGCCGGCAAGCCCGAGCCCGGATTCGCCGACTCCCCCTACATCACCGTCACCTTCCGGGTCCGCCGGTTCAACCCGGAGGTCTCGGCGGAGGCGACCTGGGAAGACTTCCAGCTGGAGATCGACCCCAAGGAGCGCGTCCTCGACGGCCTGCACAAGATCAAGTGGGACCTGGACGGCACGCTGACGTTCCGCCGCTCCTGCGCGCACGGCATCTGCGGCTCGGACGCCATGCGGATCAACGGCAAGAACCGTCTGGCCTGCAAGACGCTGATCAAGGACATCAACCCCGAGAAGCCGATCACGGTCGAGCCCATCAAGGGCCTGACGGTCCTGAAGGACCTGGTCGTGGACATGGAGCCGTTCTTCCAGGCGTACCGGGACGTGATGCCCTTCCTGATCACGAAGGACACCAACGAGCCGACGCGTGAGCGTCTTCAGTCGGCCGAGGACCGGGCGCGCTTCGACGACACCACGAAGTGCATCCTGTGCGCGGCCTGCACCTCCTCCTGCCCGGTGTTCTGGAACGACGGCCAGTACTTCGGCCCGGCGGCCATCGTCAACGCCCACCGCTTCATCTTCGACAGCCGTGACGAGGCGGGCGAGCAGCGGCTGGAGATCCTGAACGACAAGGACGGCGTCTGGCGCTGCCGCACCACCTTCAACTGCACCGACGCGTGCCCCCGTGGCATCGAGGTGACGAAGGCGATCGCGGAGGTCAAGCGGGCGCTGATCACGCGCCGCTTCTGAGCCTCCGGTCACCTCCGGTACGCGCCTGTGGGCCCCGCTCCTCGTGGAGCGGGGCCCTCGGCGTTGCTCGGCCGGGCGGGTGACGTCGGCGTCGGTCCGCCGGGGTGGGGGCGGGGGTGCCCGGCGGGTCCGTACCTAATCTGATCGCATGTCAGATGACGAGTCGTACGAGCTGCTCGGGTTCGACAACGTGCTGCTGGCCGTGGGCGATCTCGGCGAGGCCGTGGAGTTCTACGGGCGGGCCGGGTTCGCGGTGGCGTTCCGGCTGGACGAGGCGGGGATCGCGCTGCTGAAGGTGGGCGGCGAGACGCCGGGGATCCTGCTGCGGCAGGAGGAGGCGCTGGGGCACCGCACGCCGCCGTGGGCGTCGCCGCGGGTGTGGCTGGAGGTCCCGGACGCCCGGGTCGCGGCCAGGGAGCTGACGGCGGCCGGGATCGCGCTTCTCGACGAGCCGTCCGCCGTGGTGACCGGCTGGACGGTCGAGATCGCCGACCCCTGGGGCAACGTCCTCGGCTTCACGGACTACACCAAGCGCCGGGAGCTGGGCCGCCGCCCCTGAGGCACCGTCCGCCGGACGCCTGCCGGGCCTGACTAGGCTCTCCTCGTGCCCGAGAAGACCACCAGCAAGTCCGAGCAGACCCGTGCCCTGATCCTGGAGACGGCCATGCGGCTGTTCCAGGAGCGCGGCTACGACAAGACGACCATGCGGGCCATCGCCAAGGAGGCCGGGGTCTCCGTCGGCAACGCGTACTACTACTTCGAGGGCAAGGAACACCTGATCCAGGGCTTCTACGACCGGATCGCCGCCGAGCACCAGGAGGCGGTCCGGGAGGTCCTGGCCCGGGAGACGGCTCTGGAGGCCCGGCTCGCCGGCGTGCTGAAGGCCTGGCTGGACATCGCCACGCCGTACCACGAGTTCGCGGTGCAGTTCTTCAAGAACGCCGCCGACCCCGACAGCCCGCTCAGCCCCTTCTCCCCCGAGTCCGAGCACGCGCGCACCGAGGCCATCAGCGTCCACAAGGAGGTGCTGCGCGGGGCGCGGACCAAGGTGCCGGCGGAACTGCGCGAGGTGCTCCCCGAGCTGATGTGGCTCGCCCAGATGGGGCTCGTCCTGTACTGGGTGTTCGACCGCACGGAGGGCCGCGAGCGCAGCTACCGGCTGGCCGAGCGCGGCGCCCGCCTCACCGCACGGGGCGTGGCACTGGCCCGCTTCCGGGTGCTGCGCCCGCTCGTGCTGGAGGTGCACGAGCTGTTCACGGACTTCCTGCCGGGGATGACGAAGATGCTGCCGGACCCGGTGGTCAAGGGCCGGAAGGGCGAGTGATCACTTTCGGGTGACGCGGCGCGAAGGGGACATCCGCGGGCCGGGCTGCCTACGATGATGCTCTCGACACCAGCCCACGGGAGGCACGTGATGTCCGCTGCAGCCGTCGAGCAGCCCCATGGTGACCGTCCGCTGATCGCGGAAGCCAACCGGCTCATGGAGCGCAACCCGGGGTACGGCGTCGAGATCATCGGAGGCCAGATCCTCGTGTCCCCGCCCCCGGACGGCCCTCACGCCGTGGCACTGACCGGCCTGATGCTGCCCTTCCTGAACGCTGGCCTTCACGGGGACGACTCGTGCGTCGTCCAGGGCATCGGCCTCTGGCTGCCCACCGGCGTCGAGGATTACGCGATCCCCGACCTCTCGGTGGTCGACGCCGACTACGAGGACCACTACGTCGAGAACAACTGCTACGAGCCCGTCTGCTTCCGCCTGGTGCTGGAGGTCACCTCGAGC
>NZ_JBEXZD010000151.1:0-15480 GCF_040628575.1 Streptomyces sp. NPDC006393 | reverse complement strand
CCCACGCTCGAACGAGCTCGCGCGGGGGCACCCCCATCGCGTCGCCGCCCTCCTCCGCCTTGCATCTGGACGCACCAGCCCCCGCTCACCTGGGTGGATCGGCGCTGCCGTTCACCTGCACCTTGATCCGCCGGACAGGCCCTAGGCCTGGCCCTGGAGCCGGGGCCCGACAGGCGGCGGGGCGGGGCCGCTCCTATGCTGAGGACGTCGGGTCGGGTGCCGAGGGCAGCGGGACGTGAGGTCCGTAAGAAAGCGGATGCTCCGCCCGCGTCATGGCACCGCCCGTCGGCGTCCGCCGCGGAAGGACGCCCTCCGCAGCCCCGCGCCCGTCTCCGGTGACGCGGGTGACGTCTCACGTGCTCGGAGTCGGCCCATGACACTCGCGTGCACCCGAGGACTGCGCCGTGGTGCCGTCACCGCGACCGCCGTGGGGATGCTCGCCGCCCCGCTCGCCGGTCCCACCGCGGGGACCACGGCCGTCGCTTCCCCCGCCTCAGCCGCCTCGCCGGCGGATCCGTCCCCGCCCTCCCCGTCGGCCTCCTCCGGCGTGCGCCCCCTGACCCCCGACGTGGTCCGGCAGGTCGATGAGGCCGTCCGGCGCGTCATGCACCAGGCCGATGTGCCCGGCGTGATCGTGGGACTGTGGACGCCGGACGAGGGCCGGTACGTGAAGTCCTTCGGCGTGGCCGACAAGAGCACCGGCCGCAGGATGTCCGCCGACATGTACATGCGCATCGGCAGCGAGACCAAGACGTTCACCGTGACCGCCCTGCTGCGCCTCGTCGACCGGCACGAGGTGAGCCTGGACGACCCCGTCGGGAAGTACGTCGACGGCGTGCCGGGCGGCGACAGGATCACCCTGCGCGAGCTGGCCGGCATGCGCAGCGGGCTGTTCAACTACTCGGACGACGAGGGCTTCTTCAAGGCGCTCACCTCCGACCCGCGGCGCTCCTTCACCCCGCGGCAGCTGCTGGCGTACGCCTTCAGACATTCCGCGCTCTTCCCGCCGGGCCAGAAGTTCGACTACTCCAACACCAACCTGATCCTGCTCGGCCTGGTGATAGAGAAGGTCAGCGGCAGGCCGCTCGCCGACTACATCCGCGCCGCCGTCCTGGAGCCGGCGGGTCTCGACCACACCTTCTTCCCGAGCGGCGCCGAGTTTCCGCGGCCGCACGCGCAGGGCTACACGATCCAGACGGCGTCCGGGCGGGTGCAGGACGCGGCGGACTGGAACCCGTCCTGGGGCTGGGCGGCCGGAGCGATGATCTCCGACCTCGACGACCTGCGCGTCTGGGCCCGCACCGTGGCCACCGGCGTGCTGCCCGACGGCCGCATCCTGATCAGCCCCGCCACCCAGAAGGAGCGGCTCGTCACACCGCCGTCCGCGATCCCCGGCGCCGGCTACGGCCTGGGCATCTTCGACGTCCACGGCTGGCTCGGCCACAACGGCTCCCTGCCCGGCTACGAGTCCCTCACCGTCTACCTGCCGTCCGCCCGGACCACCCTCGTGGTCCTGCTCAACACCGACATCGACCACAAGGGCAGCGAGCCCAGCACGCTCCTCGGCGAGGCGATCACGAAGATCGTCTCGCCGGGGCACGTCTTCGACCTGCCGGCACAGCCCGCCGCCCGGTGACGCGCGTCAGACGGTGCGGACCTCCTCGATCCGCACCGGGCGGTGCTCGTGCAGCGACAGGGTGCACGCCTCCGCGATCCACCCGGCCTCCAGCGCGTCCGCGACCGTGCACGGCGACGCCAGGCGCCCGGCCACGACCTCGGTGAACGCGGCGAGTTCGGCGCGGTAGGCGGCGGCGAAGCGGTCCATGAAGAAGTCGTGCGGGGTGCCGGCCGGGAAGGCCACCCCCGGTTCGAGGGACCGCAGCGGCAGCTTGTCGTCCAGACCCACCGCGACGGAGTCGGCGAAGCCGTGCAGTTCCATGCGCACGTCGTGACCGCGGGCGTTGTGACGGCTGTTGGAGACCACCGCGATCGTGCCGTCGTCCAGGGTGAGGACCGCCCCGGTGGTGTCCGCGTCGCCGGCCTCCTTGATGTACTCCGCGCCGCGGTTGCCGCCGACGGCGTACACCTCGGTCACCTCCCGGCCGGTCACCCAGCGGATGATGTCGAAGTCGTGCACCGAGCAGTCGCGGAAGATGCCCCCGGAGGCGGCGACGTACGCGGCGGGCGGCGGCGCCGGGTCCAGCGTGGTGGACCGTACGGTGTGCAGCTTGCCCAGTTCGCCGCTGTGCACGGCCGCGCGGGCGGCGACGAAGCCGGCGTCGAAGCGGCGGTTGAAGCCGATCTGCACGGGCACGTCGCCGGCCTCGACGGCCTTGAGCACCTCGACGCCCTCCGTCATGGTGCGCGCCACGGGCTTCTCGCAGAAGACCGGGACGCCGGCCTCGACCGCGGCGCGGATCAGCGCCGGGTGCGCGTCGGTCGCGGCGGCCACCACGACGCCGTCCACCCCGGCGGCCAGGACCGCCTCGGGCGAGGCCGCGACCTCGGCCCCGAAACGTTCCGCGGCGGCCCGGGCGGCCTGAGCCACCGGGTCGGCGACGACGAGTGACTCGACGGCGTCGAGTCCGGACAGGGTCTCGGCGTGGAAGGCGCCGATGCGGCCGAGGCCGAGGATTCCGATGCGCATGACGGGTGCGGCTCCTAAGGGGCGCTGGTGCTGTGCGGTGGTGCTGTGCGGTGGTGCTGTGCGGTGGTGCGTGCGGTGGTGCCGGAAGAGGCGGCTAGCCGAGGCCGCCGAGGACGTTCTGGTCCCAGTCGATCACCGATCCGGTGACCACTCCGGACCGGTCGGACAGCAGGAAGACGACGAAGTCGGCGATCTCGTCGGGTTGGCCCAGCCTGCCCATCGGCAGCCCCGCCGCCGCCTCCTCCCGCCAGTCGTCGCCGGCGCCGTGGAAGGCGCGCTGGGTGGCGTCCTCGCCCTCGGTGGCGGTCCAGCCGATGTTCAGGCCGTTGATCCGGACCCGGTCGAAGCGGTGCGCGTGCGCGGCGTTGCGGGTGAGTCCGACCAGCCCGGCCTTGGCGGCCACGTACGGGGCCAGGAAGGGCTGACCGCCGTGTGCCGAGGACGTGATGATGTTGACGATCGTGCCGGGGGCCTTGCGCGCCACCATGTCGGCCACCGCCGCCTGCATCGCGAAGAACGGCCCCTTCAGATTGACCGCGATGTGCGCGTCGAAGAGTTCGGGGGTGGTGTCCAGCAGCGTGCCGCGAGAGGTCAGCCCGGCGGAGTTCACCAGGCAGTCGATCCGGCCGTAGTCGTCGACCACCTCGGCCACGGATCCCTTGGCCTGCTCCGCGTCCGCCAGATCGGCCTGGACGAACATCGCCCGGCCGCCGGCCGCCGTCAGCTCCGCCACCAGTGCCTCACCCGGCTCCGTGCGCCGACCCGTCACGGCCACCGCGGCGCCCTCGCGGACGGCGGCCCGCGCGATCGCGGCGCCCACGCCCTGGGTGCCGCCGTTGACCAGGACGACCTTGCCGTCCAGAAGTCCCGTGGGTGCCATGAGTCCTCCTCAGCTGCTGCGGCGCTCGGCGGCGGTCCGGAGCGCGCCCCGCAGGGCGCCGGGGGTCCACTCCTCCCGCACCGCCCGCCGGACGAGGTCCGCCTGCGAGGGCGGGGCGAGGCCCTCGACCGGCGGGTCGCTGTCCAGGTCGGTGGGGAACGGGTAACCCTCGGCGCTCGCGGCGATCACGTGCTCCAGCCACTCCTCGCCCACGCCCTCCGCCTTGCGCTTGAGCAGCACCGGGAACACCGCGTTCACCACAGCCTCCCGGTCCACCGTCTCCATCGCGCGGCCGAAGGCGGAGGAGATCTGGAGCAGGTTGGCCATGCGCCGGATGTCCGGGGACCGGTTCGCGCCTGCGGCGTGGAAGAGCGCCGGGTTGAAGAAGGCGGCGTCGCCCTTGGCCAGCGGAAGCTGCACGTGGTGCTCCGCGAAGTACTCCTGGAACGCGGGCAGCCGCCAGGCCAGGTAGCCCGGCTCGTACCGCTGGGAGTACGGCAGGTACAGCGTCGGGCCGGACTCGACGGGCATGTCGCGGTGCGCGACCGCGCCCTGGAGGGTCAGCACGGGGGAGAGGCGGTGGACGTGCGCGGGGTAGGCGGCGGCCACCTCGCCGGTGAGGAAGCCGAGGTGGTAGTCGCGGTGGACGGTCTGCGCCGCGCCGCCCGGGTTGACCACGTTGACCTGGGAGGTGACCTGGTAGCCGGGGCCGAGCCAGGCCCGTGCGACCAGGGCCAGGACGTCGTTGGCGTAGTAGTCGGCGAAGCTCTCCGGGTCGTACGCGGCCGCCTTCTCCAGGGCGTTCCACACCCGGTCGTTGGCGCCCGGCCTGGCGAAGTGGTCGCCGGCGGTGTTGCCCGCGGCGCGCTGCCCGGCGATCAGCGCGTCGAAGACCGCCGTGGCCCGGTCCACCACCGCCGGGTCGGGGAAGGCGCCCCGGACGACCAGGACGCCGGGCCCCTCGTCGAGGGCGTGGACCAGTTCGGCCTGCACGGCGGCCCGGTCCCCGGCCGCGACGAGCCGCTCACGGTCGTAGACGAGGACGCCCTGCTCGACGGCCGAGGCGTGCGGATGGCCGGCGAGGTCGGTGGCGCGCTCGACGAGCGCCCGGAAGGCGTCGAGGTCGCAGTCCCGCTCGGTGAGCCAGGTGCGGCGGCGCGGGGAGTCCTGCGGGGAGCCGTGCGGCGAGGGAGAGGACATCGTCGTCCTTTCGGTGACGGGGGCGACGCGGCCCTGTCATTGTTGTCAGTACAAACCCCTCGCACCACCATCAGTGAGCCATCAAAAACCCCTCAAACCCCGCTAGGAGCCGTCCTGTGGGCCATCCCTTCCCGATCCGCGAGATCGCACGTCAGGCCGGGCTCAGCGAGGCCACCGTCGACCGCGTGCTCAACGGCCGGGGAGGGGTGCGCGAGAGCACCGCGCGCGAGGTGCGGCGGGCGATCGCCGACCTGGACCGGCAGCGCACCCAGGTGCGGCTGGTCGGCCGTACGTTCATGGTGGACATCGTGATGCAGGCGCCCGAGCGGTTCACCACCGCCATACGGGCCGCCCTGGAGGCCGAACTGCCGTCCCTGCACCCGGCCGTGGTCCGCTCCCGTTTCCACTTCCGTGAGACCGGCCCGGCGCGTGAGCTGGTCGCCACGCTGGACCGGATCGCGCGGCGCGGCTCGCAGGGCGTGATCCTCAAGGCCCCGGACGTCCCCGAGGTCGGCGCCGCCGCCGGCCGGCTGACGGCGGCCGGGATCCCGGTCGTCACGCTGGTCACCGACCTGCCCGCCACCGCCCGGCTCGCCTACGTCGGCAGCGACAACCGGGCGGCGGGCGCCACCGCCGCGTACCTGATGGCCCAGTGGCTCGGCGACCGCCCCGGCAATGTGCTCACCTCGCTCAGCAGCGGCTTCTTCCGCAACGAGGAGGAGCGCGAGATGGGCTTCCGCAGCGCCATGCGGGCCGCCCGGCCGCGCCGCACCCTGGTGGAGATCGCCGAGGGCCAGGGCCTGGACGCCACGCAGTACGACCTCGTCCGGGCCGCCCTTGAGCGCGACCCGGAGATCCGCGCCGTCTACTCCATCGGCGGCGGGAACATCGCCACCCTGCGGGCGTTCGAGGACCTGGGCCGCGAGTGCGCGGTGTTCATCGCCCACGACCTCGACCAGGACAACACCCGTCTGCTGCGTGAGCACCGCCTGTCCGCCGTGCTCCACCACGATCTGCGCCAGGACATGCGGGAGGCCTGCCGGCTGGTGATGCGCGCCCACGGCGCCCTGCCGCCCGCCGGGCCGGCCCTGCCGTCCGCGATCCAGGTCGTCACCCCGTACAACATGCCGCCGCAGGCCCGCGCGGACGGCGGCCGCGGGGCGTAGACGGTCGCGAGGTGGCGAGGACCGACGGCTTCGGTGATCGTTGAGACGACCGTCTCCGCACGCCCGGGAAGCGAGCAGCCCATGGCGGACCCACCGGCGGCCGTCCCCCAGCGGTCCGTGCACGACACCCGCTCCCTCCTGCTCTTCGGCGGGGTCTACGGCGCCGTCATCGCCTGTGCCATGGTCGCCGCGCTCACCGTGGCCGGACACAACTCGGCGGCCAGCCGCCGCTACGACTCCGCCTGGCTGCTGGTGACCGCGTTCGCCTCCGCGCTCGCGCACGGCTACGCCCACTACATCGCCGAGCGCGGCCCGCACCGGCGCGGCCAGGCGCTGCGTGCCCTGGCGGCCGAGTGGCCGCTGGTCGCCGCCACGCTGCCCAGCGTGCTGATCCTCGCGGGCGCGGGCTGGGGTTGGTGGCCCGCGAACGGCGTGGAGTACCCGGCGTTCACCTTCAACGTCGCCCTGCTGTTCACCCTGGGCCTGGTCTCGGCCAGGTGGGCGGGGCGCAGATGGTCGATCGCGCTGCTCACCGGGGTGGCCGACGCCGTGTTCGGGCTGCTCGTGGTCGTGGCCAACGCGCTCATCAAGTGACGTCTTCACCGGCATCACGGCCTCAGGGCCGGCTGCCCGGGTCGGCGTCCAGGCCCGTGCACGCCACCTTCCCGTTCACCTCGGCGCACGCCTCCACCCCGCTCGGTGAGGACACTGCGAGCATCGGGCTCGTGTCGCCCCGGGCGTCGTCGGCGGAGTACGCGGCCGACAGCACGTCCCGGCCCGTCCGCACGGATACCTCCCGGGCCACCGCGCCCCGCACCCGCACCTGCGACCAGGCGGTGCCGCAGGACGGGGACCAGCGCAGCCGGACGGTGTACGCCGCGTCGCTCACGGCGCTCTTGGTCTGCGCGTCCCCGGCGCACGCCGAGGCGCCGGGCAGCTCGCCCTGGCAGGAACGGCCCTGGCAGCGCTGGGAGACCGGCTCGGCCCGCGTGCCGGGGGCGGTGCCGCGCGAGGAGGTGGCGAGGGCCGTGGCCACGGCCGTGACGGCGGCCAGCAGGGTGAGCGCCGGCAGCAGCGGCAGCCGTCCCCGGCGCGCCCGCGATGCGCCGGCGGGTTCCGGCGCGGACGCCGTGGGTACGGGCGGCGCCTGGCCCGCCGCGTCGTCGCCCTCCGCCTCCCACAGCGCCAGGGCCGGTGCCGGGTCGGCGCCCGCGAGCCGGGCGAGCGCCTCCACGGCCGAGCGGGGCGGGTGCTTGGCCCCGGTCAGGTAGCGGTGCCAGGCGGACTTGCTGTAGGGAGTGCGCGTGGCGAGGGCCGCCAGGCTCAGGCCCGTACGGTCCCTCAACTCGCGCAGGGTCGCCGCCAGCGGCCCGATCGACGGTGCCGCTTCCTGGGCCTGCCGCATCATGCTGCTCCCGACTCGACTTCCGCTATGGGCGTTTCGCCCCCAGTTGTCGGGATGAATTCCCGGGTTCGGGTCACCGTCACACATCCGCGAGGTATGAGGAAGGTGTGCCGGCCGAGGCGTCGGTGCGACGCGGGACGCGCCGGGGCCCGTCCCGCCGGCACGGTGGTGCGGTGGAACGGGCCCCTACCGTCAGGGCGTACGGGGTCGAGGAGACGTCAGCACCAGGGGACGGCGCCGCGGACGCGCAGGTAGCGCGCCGAGACGTAGCCCCGCACATGCGCGAGCCGGTACCACTGGTGGGTGCCGCGCACCCAGGACCCGTACGTCCGGCACTTGAGCGCGACCAGCCGGCCCGAGTGCCGGACGCCGATCACCCGGTACCCGGTGCCGGGGCCGGAGCGGACGTTCAGCGGGGAGCGGTGCGTGGTCACCCGGCCGAGGGGGTGGCTCGAACGGTAGTGCGTGGCACGGTGGTTGACGTGGTGCGAGTGCCGTACGTGCCACGCCGGGGCTGGCGGCAGCGAAGGAAGCAGCTGCTGCTCGGCCACGGCCGCGGCGGGGCGTGCGGCGGACGCGGCCGGGGCGGCGTCGGCGGCCGTGGGCACGAGCGCGAGCATCGCGACCGTGGCCAGCAGGCCGCCGGTGAGGGTCCGTCGGATCATGGAAACCTCCGGGCTGTCGTTCCGGTGACCACATGGCGTGATCACACGTCGCCCAGCGTTTCCGCGGTGGCCGCCGACGATGCCGTCCCCGTGTCCCTGGGACGGCGGGGACGTCCCACGGGACCGGTGCGGCGGCCTCCCCCCGCGCCCCGCGCCGTCCATGCCCCCGCACCCCCGCGCCGCCTGCACCGTCCAGGCCGCCCGTGGCGAACCGGCGATCAAGGGTCGCAGCAGCGAACGCCCTGGCAAACTACTTGAGTAAGTCAACGATATGGTAGCCTGTGAGCCATGCCCACCGCATCGTCGCCCACCGGACCCGCCATCTCGCCCGAGGTGGCCGAGATCGAGCGCGCCCTGACGCGCATCACCTATCTGAGCACACGGGCCCGGCAGCACGAGCGGCTGATGGGACTGGCCGGCGTGCCCCTGGACCGCGCCGCGGTGGCGCTGCTGCGCCAGATCGCCGACTCCGAACCGCTGCGGCCGGGCGAGCTGGCCAACCGGCTGGGCGTGGAGGCCTCCCATGTGACGCGCACCGTCCAGCAGTTGGAGAAGTCCGGGCATGTCACCCGCGTACCCGATCCGGACGACCGCCGCGCCCAGCGCATCCGGCTGACCGAGCCGGGCCGGGAGGCCATCGCCCGCATCCGCGAGGCCGGCGCCCGCGGTATGCAACTCGCCCTGTCCGGCTGGCCCGCCGAGGAACTCCACCAGCTGGCCACGCTGTTCCACCGCATGGTGGACGACTTCCTCGCGTACGCGAACGACATGGACGCCGCACAGGACACCATGGACACGGCGCGGCGGCGCACCGGCTGAGCGCGGTGCCGCCCTGCCGAACGGGGCCGACCGCCAGGAGCCGCTCACGTACGGTAGGGTTTACCCGGGCGTTCGGGCGGGTCACCGCGCAAGCGCCCGACGGGACGTGGCGCAGCTTGGTAGCGCACTTGACTGGGGGTCAAGGGGTCGCAGGTTCAAATCCTGTCGTCCCGACTTTTCGGAGTCGCGGGTCAGGGGCCGTTTCAGAGGAGATCTGAAACGGCCCCTCACTCATTCCCGGGGCCGATCAGAACCGGACGGGCGCGTTCGACAGAGGCCGTCGAAATGTTTCGATCTCGAGCCCTGGCAGTCCTTCGGAAGTTTCGAAGAACTTTCGGAAACTAGTCATTGACTGCCGCTCTGCGCCCAGCGCATACTCACGAGCGATCGAAACCCCCCGTAACGGAGACGACTCCATACGGTCACACCCGTCCACCTGGCACGTCCACACGCGCATGCCCGGAACCGGGAAGCACGGGTTGCAGTGATCGTCGCGAATCCGCGCGCGTGACCGACCCTCACTGTTGCCACGGCCGACCGGCCGCCCGAACACCCGGACCAGTGCACGTACGAGATTTTCGGCGCCCAACGGGCCATTAATTCACGCAACTCTTCGCACGCATTGTGCTTATGACGACAGATCAGGGAGTTTCCACGATGACGAGGGAAATACGCGGCGTGACGGCTGCCGCGATCGGTTTGAGCATCGTGCTCGCCGCCACCGGCTGCGCCGGCGGCGACGACGGCGGTGGCGGCTCGTCCGGCGGCAAGGTCACCGTGACCGTCTGGGAGAACGCACAGCCCGGGCCCGGTGCCGTGTACTGGCAGACCGCCGCGAAGGCGTACCACGCGCTGCACCCGGACGTCACGATCAAGATCCAGGCGGTCCAGAACGAGGACCTCGACGGCAAGCTGCAGACCGCGCTGAACTCCAACTCCGCCCCGGACGTCTTCCTCCAGCGCGGCGGCGGCAAGATGCAGGCCATGGTCAACGCCGGGCAGCTCCAGGCGCTGAACCTCACCGACACCGACAAGAAGAACGCCGGCGAGGCCGCTCTCGCGGGCTATTCGATCGACGGCAAGGTCTACGCCATGCCGCTCGACACGCAGCCCGAGGGCATCTACTACAGCAAGGACCTGTTCAAGAAGGCCGGCATCACCTCGACGCCGACGACGATGCAAGAGCTCGAGGCCGCCGTCGCGAAGCTGAAGAAGATCGACGTCGCGCCGATCGCGGTCGGCGCCAAGGACGCCTGGCCGGCGGCGCACTGGTACTACAACTTCGCCCTGCGCGAGTGCAGCCAGGACACCATGAACAAGGCCGCCAAGTCGCTCAAGTTCGACGACGCCTGCTGGACCAAGGCCGGCGAGGACCTGGCCGCGTTCCTGAAGACCAGCCCCTTCCAGAAGGGCTTCCTGACCACCTCGTCGCAGCAGGGCGCCGGGTCGTCGGCGGGCATGCTGGCGAACCACAAGGCGGCCATGGAACTCATGGGCAACTGGGACCCCGGTGTGATCGGCAGCCTGACCAAGGACCAGAAGCCGCTCCCCGACCTGGGCTGGTTCCCGTTCCCCGGCGTCCCCGGTGGCCAGGGTGACCCGTCCGCCATCATGGGCGGCCTCGACGGATACTCGCTGTCCAAGAACGCGCCGAAGGAGGCTCTCGAATTCCTCCAGTGGCTCGTGACCAAGGACCAGCAGGAGGCGTACTCCAAGGCCTTTGTCACCATCCCGGTGAACAAGGAGGCCCAGGGGGTCGTCACCGACTCCTTCAACGTCTCGGCGCTGCAGGCCTTCAACAAGGCCGCCTACTCCGTGATGTTCCTTGACACCTTGTACGGCCAGAACGTCGGCAACGCCATGAACACCGCCGTCGTGAACCTGCTGGCAGGCAAGGGCACCGCCGCCGACATCGTCAAGGACACCAACGCCGCTGCCGCGAAGGGCTGAGTAAGCGACAATGAGCAACCCCCTGGGTACTGACACGGCCACCGGCCGCCAGTCGCAGGGCACGCCCGGAGTCGGGGGCGCGGCCACGGCCGCGGCCCCGGCTCCGCCGCGAGCGGCCGCGCGCCGCCGCGGCCGTGCCAGGATGCGGCTCGAGATCGCGCTCCTGTCCGGACCGGCGATCCTCATGTTCCTGGCGTTCGTGATCTTCCCGGTCGCGCTCGCCGCGTTCTACGGCTTCTACCGGTGGCACGGCTATGGGGCGCCCACCGACTGGGTCGGCCTGAACAACTACAAGCTGATCCTCACCGACCCCGCGTTCCAGCAAGTGCTGTGGCACAACGGCCTGATCCTCGTGCTCTCACTGGTCATCCAGGGCCCGCTGGCGATCATCCTCGCGCTCCTGCTCAACCAGAAGATCCGCGGCCGCTCGATCATCCGGGTCCTGATCTTCGTGCCGTACGTCATCTCCGAGGTCATCGTCGGCACCGGCTGGAGCCTGATGCTCCAGAGCAACGGCGCGCTCAACGACCTGCTGCACCACATCGGCCTGGGCTTCCTTCAGGAGGAGTGGCTCTCCAACCCGAAGCTGGCCATCTGGACGCTGATGGGCATCATCTCATGGAAGTACATCGGCTTCGCGGTGATCCTGATGCTCGCCGGCCTGCAGTCGATCCCTGACGAGCTCTTCGAGGCCGCGTCGATCGACGGCGCCTCCTACTGGCAGATCCAGCGCCGCATCACGCTGCCGCTGCTGGGACCGACGATCCGCATCTGGGCGTTCCTGTCGATCATCGGCTCGCTGCAACTGTTCGACCTCGTCTTCATCATCTGGGGTCCCTACATCTCCAGCACCGCGGGCACCTCGACCATGGCGATCTACATGGTCGCCCAGGGCCGCAACGCCGGCAACTACGGCTACGGCAGCGCCATCGCGGTCGTGATGTTCCTGATCTCGCTCATCGTCGCGCTGCTCTACCAGCGCTTCGTCCTGCGCCGCGACCTCCAGGGCGCCGTCACCGAAGGAGCCGCCCGATGAGCGCGACGACCGCCAGCTCCTGGTTGTCCTCCGGCTCGGGGCAGAACACGCCCACCGACCGTCGCGACCGCCGTGACAAGCCGCGGAAGTGGGGGAGTCCCTTCACCTACTTCATCGCCCTGCTCTTCATCGGGGTCTGCGTCGCACCGGTGCTCTACATCGTGCTCGGCGGTTTCCGCACCAACTCGCAGATCTCCACCAGCCCGGCCGGCCTGCCCCACCCGTGGGTCGTCGGCAACTACGTCAGCGTCCTGAAGTCGGTGACGTTCTGGGGCGAATTCGCCAACTCCCTCATCGTCGCGCTGGTGAGCACCGTCGGCATCGTCGTGCTCGGCCTGATGGTGAGCTTCGTGATCGCGCGCTACGACTTCAAGCTCAAGGGCGCGATGTACTCCCTGTTCGCCGCGGGCCTGATGTTCCCGATGGTCATCGCGATCACCCCGCTCTACATCGTCATCAAGAACATCGGCCTCGTCGACAACCTGTTCGGCATCATCGTCCCGCAGATCGCCTTCGGCTTGCCGACGACCGTCATCATCCTGGTGCCGTTCCTCAGGGCCATTCCCAACGAGATCGAGGAGGCCGCCGCGATCGACGGTGCGAGCCGACTCGGATTCTTCGTCCGCATGGTGATCCCACTGTCGCTGCCCGGTGTGGTGACCGTCGGCATCCTCGGCTTCATCGGCAGCTGGAACAACTACGTCCTGCCCCTGTACATCCTCAACTCGAAGGCGAACTACACCCTGCCGCTCGGCGTCCAGCAGTTCTCCACGGAGTACTCCGTGGACACCGCGAAGGTCCTCGCGTTCACCTCGCTCGCCATGCTGCCCGCACTGATCTTCTTCTCGATCTTCGAGAAGCGCATCGTCGGCGGTCTCACCGGCGCCGTGAAGGGCTGATCCCAGGCTGTTGCCCCCTGCACCGGCCGTGCATGATCGGTTCCCGGACTGATCACGCACGGCCGCGAGGCCGGGACAACGGGGAGATTCACATGAGACGCCGCTGGGTCAAGGTTCTCGGGATCACGGTGCTGGTGCTTGCCGTTCTCTTCACCGTGGCCGACCGGGTCGCCGTGCACTACGCCGACAACGAGGCCACCCGTCTTGTCGCGGAGAAGTACGGCTACAGCAACAGCACCGACGGTGACCTCGACGTGTCGATAGAGGGCTTCCCCTTTCTGACGCAGGCGTTCAGCCAGGATCTCGACCACGTCAAACTGACGGCGTCGCAGTTCACCGTCGACACCGAAGGCAACGCCCAGGGCGGCTACCTGCCCGTCAAGCGGTTCCATCTCGACCTGCGTGGCGTGCGGGTGACCTCTCTGACCGCGCGCAGCGCCGAGGCCAATCTCGCCACGGGCTCCTTGATGCTGTCGTACGACGCACTGTCCGGCGTGGTCACGCGGCTGGCCGGCAAGGGCGGTCCCATCAGGATCTCGCAGGCGCCGGGTTCCACGGAGCAGGCGGCGCGGGTCCAGGTCACGGGCACCGCCGGTGGGAGCGACCTGAACGGCACGGGCACCGTGCTCGCCCAGGGCACGGAGATCTCACTGAACCTCCCCGGCAGCGAACGGCCGTTGGCCACGTGGCGGGTCCAACTCCCCGAGAACGTCGGCTTCACCTCGGCACGCGCCACCTCGGAGGGCGTGGAGATCGACATGACCGGTCACCTGGTGAACCTCGGCTCGTCGCGCTTCACCAGGTGATATCGCTCGACCCCTGTTTCCCTACCGAATCACTAGGAAAATGCTACGGTGGTGGTGACGAGGGGGGTTGGGACGATGAAGCCGACGCGTCACCGTGCATCACTCCACTCGGCCGATGCGGGGGCCGGGCAGGTGGACTGGCCGCACATAGCCCGTGAGATGGCGGACGACCTCGCCACGGACGCGGTCGAGCGCGAACAGGCCGGCAAGCCACCGCTCGACGAGGTCGCGCGGCTGCGCGAGTCGGGACTGCTGACACTGCTGGCCCCGGCCGGACTCGGGGGAAGCGGTGCCGACTGGCGCACGGCCTGCACGGTCGTCCGGACCGTCGCCGCGGCCGACGGGGCCATCGGCCACCTGCTGGGCAACCACTACTTCCTGTCCTTCAGCCCCCGGTTCTTCGCCGGCCCCGCCCGGGCCGCACGCATCGAGCGGGAGTCGGCAGCGGGGCAGTGGTGCTGGGGAGGCGGTATCGCCTCGCACGAACCACCGCTCGTACTGACCCCCTCGGCGGACGGCGGTCTGCTGGACGGCTACCAGAGGTATGCCACCGGGGTGGGGATCGCCGACCGCCTGGTCGTCCGAGCGGCCGGGTACGGCACCGGTGAGCCGCTGGCCGTCCTCGTCGACACCACCCGCCCGGGCGTCGTGAGCGGCGGCGTCGGGGACACCTTCGGCCTGCGGCTGGCGGCCGGCGGCGGCGTGGAGTTCGACTCCGTGCCGGTCGCGGCGGACGACGTCCTCGGCTCCCTCTTGCCGGACGAGGGCGTCCTGTCACCCTTCGCCTCTCTGGCCGCGCCGACCGCGCGGCTGGTCTCCGTCCAGTTCTGTCTCGGCCTCGCCGAGGGACTGCTGTCCGAGGTCCGCGAGCACGGACGGGCCGTGCGGTCCCCCTGGCAGCCCTTCTCGCCGCAGCCCTGGCCGGTCGGCGCACCGCAGGATCCGAACGCGCTGACCGCGTACGGCGAGCTCGCCGTCCTCGCACGTGCCGCGTCCGCCCTCGCCGACCAGGCGGTGGACGCCCTGATGCGCGGCCTCGCACAGGGCGAGGACCTCGACGGCGAGGAGTGCGCGGAGATCGCCGTTCTCGCGAGCGTGGCCGAGGCCGCCGCCTCCCGGGCCGCGCAGGAGATCACCACCCGTGCCCTGGACGTCATCGGCGCCGACGCCGCCTCCTCCCGCCACGGCTTCGACCGCTTCTGGCGCGACGCCCGGACGCACACCCTGCGTGAGCCGGTCGCCCACAGGCTGCGCGAGGTCGGGGACTACTTTCTCAACGGCGCGCATCCGCCCTTCACCCTGCCCGGCTGACGGCGCAGCCGGTGACGTGCGGACACGGCCGTGATGGATAATTGCGGCATGCGGATCTCGGCGCGAGCGGACTATGCGGTGCGGGCGGCACTGGAGCTGGCCGCTGCGGCGGACGACACCTCGCTCAAGGCCGAGGCGATCGCCGCCGCGCAGGGCATCCCGCACAAGTTCCTGGAAGGCATCCTGGGCGACCTGCGCCGGGGCGGTCTCGTGGTCAGTCAGCGAGGCGGGAAGGGCGGCTACCGGCTCGCCCGCCCGGCGGACTCCATCGCCATCGCGGACGTGATCCGCGTGGCGGACGGCCCCCTGGTGTCGGTACGGGGCGTGCGCCCGCCCGAGCTCTCCTACGGCGGCCCCGCGGAGTCGCTGCTGCCGCTGTGGATCGCCGTACGCGCCAACGTCCGCAAGATTCTCGGCGAGGTCACCCTGGCCCATGTGGCGGCGGCCAGGCTGCCCGACGACGTCGTTACCCTCGCGGAAGACCCCGAGGCCTGGACGAATCCCTGACCGTCGCCCGGCGGGGCCACGCCGGGTCGGTCGGGAGGCGTGCGTTCAGCTCTTCACGAAGAGGCCGCGGCTGCGCAGGACCCACCGCTCCAAGGGGCTGAAGATGAGCAGGTCGATGGCGATGCCGACGAACAGGATCAGGATGATGGCCTGGAAGACCATGGCCATGGAGCTGGCGTTGCGGCCGTT